>JBBRWO010000012.1:0-31087 GCA_038249135.1 Coriobacteriia bacterium | reverse complement strand
CGGGGTTCACAGTCTCGCGACCCAGCACCGACTGGGTCCACTTCTGGTTTTCGAGCGCGCGGATCGCCGGAACGATGGTCTGAGTCGCCGTCGCTCCGTCTTCTGAGAGTTCGACGCGCACCACGATCGGCTGTGTGGGTGCGCTCACCTGACGCGCCGCGATGCGGTGGAGCGCCGCCGTCGTCTCCGCCGATGAAAGTGCCGCGCTCGCGATGTTGTCGGAGAGCAAGGCGCGCACGCCGGAGTTCGAGATTGGGTAGGAGCCACTGCCGACGGCGGTATCACCTGATCGCACACACCCGGTTTCCGTGATGATGTAACCGAGGCCAAGGCCTTTGAGCGCTGGCATAGCGGCCGGCGGAATGCATTCACCGGCCGGAATCGTCCCGGTTGAGGGCGACGTCTCGAGACTTGCGTAGGTTGCGGAGAGCCCAGCCTCGTAGTGTGGCACGAGATCACGCGATAGACCCTGTGACGCGAGTTGTGCGAGGTCCGGATCGGCAAGTCCGGTCCACAGCAGCTCGAGGCGACCCGTGCGTACCGCCTGTCCGAGCAGTTCGAGCGCGTCGGCGTAGGAGACTGCGGTGGGATCAGTGGCGGGCACTTCTCGGCCGTCGGTCATCGTGTAGCCGTCGGAGGCCCGCTGCCACTCGCCCAGAAGCATCGGCGGAATCGCCAGCGTGATCCGCGCGTTGGGATCGGCGACAACTAGGGTCGCGATCGAGGTGACGTCGGTGCGTGCCTTTGTGGCGACGGCCGGGTCAAGAGCGAGCTTACCGTCCGGGGCTTCGAGTGGCTGCGCCGTGACACGCGCGACGATCACCGTGCCCGCGGGCTTCGTCGCTGGATCGAACACGAGGAGGTCGGTTGCGACGGTCGTGGTCTCGAGGCCGCCAGCGAGGTCGCCACGCACCTCAACCTCGACCGGGTACGCGCCGGGCTTGAGATCGAGGCCCACCAGGGACCGGGTGAACTCAGCCGAGTGCATGCCGGCCGCAAGGTTGTTGTCGACCAGCGTGCGCTGGAAGAGAAGCTGACCTGTGGGCCGGCGAACCTGAATTCTCGTTTGTAGGTAGGAAGCCGGTTGTGAAAGACGAATCTGGGTGGTGTAGGCGAACTGCCCTGTGAGCGGGGTCGCCGCTTGGCTGCTCTCGAGGCTGGCCGAGAGAATCGGCTCGTCGGCTATAAAGGGCGGCATTGCCGAGGGGGCCGCCATCGCGGTGAGCCACGTAGCTGCTGCGGCGCCCAGCACGACTGCAACGACCGCGAGCACGCGGACGGTCCGGCGAGTCAGGGTGCTGGGCGTGACGGGCATCAAGCGGCTCCGAACCGGCGGCAGACACCGTTCGCCGGGAGGTCGTTGGCGTGTACCATGTGAGAGCAACGGGCACACAAGAGTATCGCATGAACTGATTCGAGAGAACGCGAGGGTGCATGTCGCAACGTAGTGAGACGCCAATCATTCCGGATGTTCTGCCTCTGATTCCACTCCGAGACATCATCCTTTTCCCCGACCTCGTCGTACCGCTTTTTGTCGGCCGCGAGCGTTCGATCAAGGCACTCGAGGCCGCGATGCGCGAGGGCCATCTTGTCGCGCTCGCGACTCAGAAGGTCGCCGAGACCCAGGATCCGGGCGAGGGAGACATTTTCGAGATCGGCTGCGTGGCCTCGGTCATGCAAGAGTTGAAGCTACCCGACGGAACCGCCAAAGCGCTCGTCGAGGGGCAGCAACGCTTCCGCATTCTCGAGTACGTCCAGACCGAGCCCTACTTCCTCGTACGCGTGGAGATGATCGAGGAGTCGGTGGGCACAGACGTCGAGGGCGAGGCGCTCATGCGCGCCGTCGTGGGCGACTTCGAGCGTGCCGCGGAGTTTGGCAAGCCCATCCCGCAAGAGGTCCTCATCGCGGCATCCGCGATCGATGAGCCCGGTCGTCTGGGCGACTTCGTGGTGTTCCACCTCAACCTCAAGACCGACGAGAAGCAGCAGGTCCTCGAAGCGGTCGATCCGCGTGCGCGCCTTGAGCTGGTCACCCGGTTCCTCAAGAAGGAGCTCGAAATCCTCGAGCTGGGCAGCAAGATCCAGGATCGCGTCAAGGAGCAGATGACCAAGAGCCAGCGCGAGTACTTCTTGCGCGAGCAGCTCAAGGCCATCCAGCAGGAGCTCGGCCAGTTCGACGAGGCGCAGGCCGAGATAACCGAGTACACCGAGAAGATCCGCGACGCCCACATGCCCGAGATTGTCGAGGAGAAGGCGCTCAAGGAACTCAAACGTCTCGAGAAGATGCAGCCGCAGTCCGCTGAGACCGGGGTCATCCGCACGTATCTCGACTGGCTCGTGGGTCTTCCGTGGGACACCGAGTCCGAGGAGAAGCTCGACCTCATCGAGGCCCAAGCGGTGCTCGACGAGGACCATTACGGCCTGGAAAAAGTCAAGGAGCGCATCCTCGAGTATCTCGCTGTACACAAACTCACCGACAAAATGCGCGGACCGATCCTGTGCTTCGTGGGGCCTCCCGGCGTCGGCAAGACGTCGATAGGTAAGTCGATCGCGCGTGCGCTCAATCGCGAGTTCATCCGGCAGTCGCTGGGTGGCGTTCGCGATGAGGCTGAGATCCGAGGTCATCGCCGCACCTACGTGGGCGCGTTGCCCGGTCGCATCATCCAGTCCATCAGCCAGGTGGGTACCAACAACCCGGTCTTCATGATGGATGAGATCGACAAGGTGGGCACCGACTTCCGCGGCGACCCGACCTCGGCACTCCTCGAGGTCCTCGACCCCGAGCAGAACAACGCGTTCCAGGATCACTACCTCGAGGCGCCGTTCAACCTCTCAAACGTCATGTTCATCACCACCGCGAACATGCTCGATACCATCCCGCCAGCGCTCCGTGACCGCATGGAAGTCATCCACTTCCCGGGCTACACGGAAGACGAGAAACTCCACATCGCCCAGCAGTATCTGGTACCCAAGCAGCTCCGAGCGCATGGCCTCTCGGCGAGCAAGCTCGTCATCAGCGAGGGCGCGCTGCGACTCATCGTCCGCCGCTACACTCGCGAGGCCGGCGTCCGCGGCCTCGAGCGCACAATTGCGGCCATCGCACGCCAGGTCGCACGCAAGGTCGTCGAGGGCGCCAAGGGCAAGACCAGCGTCACCGAGCGCACGCTCCACAAGTACCTCGGCCCCGAGAAGTTCAGCTACGGCCTGGCCGAGGAAAAGGACGAGATCGGCGTGGCGACCGGGCTGGTCTGGACCGAGGTCGGCGGCGACGTCATCTCGATTGAGGCGACCAAGATGGCCGGCAGCGGCAAACTGATCCTCACCGGGCAGTTGGGCGACGTCATGCAGGAGTCGGCGACAGCGGCGGTCACGTACATACGCACTCGCGCACTCGACCTCGGTCTGCCCGAGAACTTCCAGGACAAGCTTGACCTGCACATTCACGTGCCGGCCGCCGCAACTCCCAAGGACGGCCCGTCGGCAGGTATCACCATGGCGACAGCAATCGCCTCGGCTCTACTCGGGTGCGCCGTGCGACGCGATCTGGCCATGACCGGCGAGATCACGTTGCGCGGACGGGTGCTGCCGATTGGCGGCCTCAAAGAAAAGCTGCTGGCGGCGCACCGTGCCGGCCTCAAGACCGTGCTGATCCCCAAGGACAACGAGCGCGACCTCGAACTGCTGCCGGAGAAGGTACGCAGCGAGCTCGAGCTCATTCCGGTCAAGACGATGGACGAGGTGCTCGACCACGCCCTGGCGAAGGCCTGCAAGCCGGTCGGCATCACCCTCGCCAAGCCCGCCAAGCCGGCGAAGCCCGCCAAGCCGGCGAAGGCGGCCAAGCCCGCCAATCCTGCGACCCCCAGAAAGAGTGTCTGATGCGCGTCCTGGTAACCGGCGGCGCCGGGTTCATCGGCTCGAATCTCGTGTACGCGCTTGTGGGCGGTGGGCACAGCGTCGGCGTCATCGACGACTTGTCGACCGGCCACTTCGAGAACCTGCATCCGCATGCGTGGTTTCGCACGCTCGACATTCTGTCGCCTGAGATGCCTGCCGCCATCGCCGAGTTCGCACCCGATGCCGTGGTGCATCTCGCAGCGCAAGCCAGCGTTACCGAGTCGCAGCGCGACCCCGAGCGCGACTGGGCGGTCAACGCCGAGGGCACGGCGGGTGTGGCAAGGGCCGCACGTGAGGCTGGGGCGCGTCGGGTGATTTCGGCGAGCTCGGCGGCGGTGTACGGCGAGCCGGATGCGGCAACCCTGCCGCTGGTCGAGGCCGCGATGAAGGCTCCCGCGAACCCGTACGGCGCGAGCAAGTTGGCTGCTGAGACCATGCTTGCGGACGCGCTTGTCGGCTCTGAGGTCGATCACGCCTGCTTCCGCTTCAGCAACGTGTACGGCCCGCGTCAGGATGCGGCGGGGGAAGGCGGCGTCGTCGCGCTGTTCTGCGCCGCGATGCACGCGTCGGCACCGCCGATCATCTACGGCGACGGAACTCAGACGCGCGACTTCATCTACGTCGGAGACGTGGTCGGCGCGATCGTCTCGGCACTGGTGGCCGAGGGGCCGCTGGCGCAACCCGGCGAAGACGGCGCTTCCTACAACGTCTCGACCGGCCGTGAGATCTCCGTGAACGAACTCCTGATGTCGCTGCGGCAGACCTCGAGGTATCTGGGGGGCACCGACCTCCGCCCCGGCCGAGAAGGTGACGTCGCACGCAGCTCTCTGTCACCTGCCAAGGCGGAGCGCGTCTTTGGTTGGAGTGCGCATCAGTCGCTGGACGTGGGGCTCCAGTTCACGTGGCAGTGGTTCGCCTCGCGCGCGTGACCGAGAAGCCCGACACAGCCCGGCAGTTCAACGCCGATGTGCTGCGTGCGCAGCATGAGGCGCGCGTGAAGGCCGAGCTTGCCGCGGCCGACAGGCTGCTTCCGGGATCTGACGTGGTTCCCTCGGCGGGTGCGCACTTCGCGGCGATCGTGGTCGTGAAGGGGCTGCCCGGACCGGCCGAGGCCAGCGGCAAGCCCGCACTGTCCGGCGCCGACGGCGTGGCGGTTAGCAAGGCGCTCGATGCGCTGGGCTGGGACGCCGACGTGTCGTTCTGTGTCCTTTCGCGTCCACTCCCAAGCACGGATCTCCGTCGCCGATCAGCCCGGTTGCGGCTGCAGATCGAGGCGGTCGACCCGGAGTTCGTCCTTGCGGTCGATGCCGACGCCGCCACAGATGTGGCCGAGGCGCTGGGACTTGAGCAACTCCTGATGGGTGAGGTGCTGCGAGCGGGCGGCAGACGCGTGTTGGCGTGCGACGGGCTCGAGGCCTCGCTCCTCGACGCTGCGCGCAAGCGGCGCGTGTGGTCGCAGCTCAAGCTCGCGACTCCACCGGCGACGGTGTACTGACACCATCAGCTGCGCTGTCAGCGGCGTTGTTCAAGTTGGGCGCCCCACCCGCGAGTCGATGCGCGCAACGCGAAGGGGCGCCCCATGGGAGCGCCCCTCGAAGTATCACGTGGTAAAGCAGAGCGATGAGCTAGTCCTCTTCGATCTCCGTGATCGCGCCCATCGGGCACTCTTCCATGCACGTGGCGCATGCATCGCAGTTCTCGTCACGAACCGGCTCAGCGACGTCGCCGACGATCTCCAGAACGTCATTGGGGCACGCGTCGACGCAAATGCCGCAGGCCGAACAATCGTCCTCGGTGATGATGGGTCGGGGCATCGGTTCTCCTTCTCGTTTCCTGACTCGTAGGCGAGGTTTCCCGCCGCAGTTTCGTGCGTACTGTACCGACCGTTACGAGTCGTGTAAAGAGCATCCTTCCTCATGGGGGTCTCGAGGCGACTCTCACGCAGAGATCGACCGCATTTTCACGACGGTTGAGCCAGCGCAAATGAGGGTAGAACTATATGGCACGCTTACACGAAACTTGACAATGATGCACTCAGATATTAAGTTGACACGCGAACGAATGCTGTACGGTGTACGCAGGGCGCGCCTAGCGTGCTAGCGGACACGAAACTACGTCAGAAGGCTCGGATTGTGATTATGCGATCCGGACATGAAAGGGGAACTGCATCATGGCTAAGGTCCTCGGTATCGACCTCGGTACCACCAACTCGGCGATGGCCGTCCTTGAAGGCGGAGAGCCGACAATCATCATCAACGTCGAAGGCGATCGCACTACGCCGTCGGTCGTGGCATTTCGTCAGGGCGAGCGTATCGTCGGCAAGGCCGCCAAGAACCAGGCGGTCACCAACCCTGAGAACACCATCTCGTCCATCAAGCGCTTCATGGGCCGCAAGTTCGAGGAGACCTCCTCGGAGCGCAAGACCGTGTCATATCAGGTAGTGAAGGGCAAGGACGGCCGCGTCGAGGTCGACGTCGAGGGCAAGATGTACACGCCAGAGGAGATCTCGGCGGTCGTTCTCCAGAAGCTCAAGGCCGACGCCGAGAAGTATCTGGGCGAGACGATCACGCAGGCCGTCATCACGGTTCCCGCGTACTTCAACGACATGCAGCGTCAGGCCACCAAGGACGCCGGCAAGATAGCCGGTCTCGAGGTTCTGCGCATCATCAACGAGCCGACCGCTGCTGCGCTGGCCTACGGCCTGGACAAGGGAGACAAGAGCCAGACCATTCTCGTCTTCGACTTGGGTGGCGGCACCTTCGACGTCTCGGTCATGGAGCTGGGCGAGGGCGTCTTCGAGGTCAAGTCCACCAACGGTGACAACCACCTCGGCGGCGACGACTGGGACCACAAGGTCATCGACTGGCTGGCCGACCGCTTCAAGGCGGATCACGGCATCGACCTGCGTGCCGATAAGATGGCGCTGCAGCGTCTGAAAGAAGCCGGTGAGCGCGCCAAGATGGAGCTCTCCAGCTCGCAGCAGACCCAGATCAACCTGCCGTTCATCACCGCAGACGCCTCCGGCCCCAAGCACCTCGACGTCACGCTGACCCGCTCGGAGTTCGAGAAGATCACCGACGACCTGCTGGCTCGCACCAAGAAGCCGGTCGAGTCGGCCATGAAGGACGCCGGCGTCAAAATGGGCGACATCGACGAGGTCATTCTCGTCGGCGGCTCAACCCGTATGCCCGCCGTGCAGGAGCTGGTCAAGAAGATCACCGGCAAGGACCCGCACATGGGCGTTAACCCCGATGAGGTCGTGGCTGTGGGTGCCGCTATCCAGGGCGGCGTGCTCGCAGGCGACGTCAAGGACATCCTGCTGCTCGACGTGACCCCGCTGTCGCTGGGCGTCGAGACCCTCGGCGGCGTGATGACCAAGATGATCGAGCGCAACACCACGATCCCGACCCGCAAGAGCGAGACCTACACCACCGCCGGCGACGGTCAGACATCGGTCGAGATTCACGTGCTTCAGGGCGAGCGCGAGATGGCGGGCGACAACAAGACGCTCGGCAAGTTCCACCTGATGAACATCCCGAGCGCGCCGCGCGGCGTGCCGCAGGTCGAGGTCACCTTCGACATCGACGCCAACGGAATCGTCAACGTGTCCGCCAAGGACAAGGGCACCGGCCAGGAGCAGAAGATCACCATCTCCGGCTCGACCGCGCTCTCTGATGACGAAGTCGAGCGCATGGTCGAGGACGCCGACAAGCACTCCGACGAGGACCGTAAGCGCAAGGAAGAGGTCGAGGTCCGCAACACCGCCGACTCGCTGGTCTATGCCACCGAGAAGACGCTCAAGGAGCTCGGCGACAAGGTGCCCGAGGAGACCAAGACCGCAGTCGAGACCGCGCTTGAGGCTTCGCGTGCAGCCCTTGCCGGCAGCGACGTCGAAGAGATGAAGACCACCACCGAGAAGCTGCAGGAGGCTTCTTACAAGCTCGCCGAGGTCGTCTACGCGGACGCATCCGCCGAGGAGACCGCCGAGGGCGAGACGGCCCCGGAGGGCGCAGCCGACGAGGTTGTCGACGCGGACTACGAAGTCGTTGACGACGAGAGCAAGTAAATTATGAGCACTCGACATACTGATCCTGCCGGGGACGGCGTCCGGGATGGCTCCGGGCGCTTGTCCTCGGACGAAGAGCGTCCTGCGGGAGGCGCCTCCGCCACCCCTGACGCCGTCCCCTTCCGGGGCGGTGCTGGCAAGACCTCGAAGCAGCAGCCTCACGGCGGAACGCATGCTTCTGCAGCCTCTAAGGGCGCGACGCCTTCGGCGCGCGCAGGCGGTGCTGCTGGCGGGCTGGATGCGGGGCCGGCATTCGACACCGAGCTGGCTGACGACCTGGGCGCGGAGTTCGAGTTGCGCGGGGACGTGATGGCGATCGAGCTGGAGGCGGCTCGCGACGAGGCTGCGGATCTTCGGGATCGCGTGGCTCGCGGCCAGGCTGAGTTCGATAACTTCCGCAAGCGCACCACTCGTGAGCGCGAGGAAGAGCGTAAGCGGGCGGGCGAGCGGCTGGTCAGTGAGCTGCTGCCGGCGATCGACAGCCTGGAGCGCGCAATCGAGCATACGACCGCTGGTGGCGACCTTGTGCACCTGCTCTCGGGTGTTGAGGCCGTGCACGCACAGGTGATCACGATTCTCGGCAAGGAAGGCGTAGGCTTGATCGATCCCTTCGGTCAGCCCTTCGACCCGACGACACAGCAGGCGGTCAGCCAGCAGGAGGACGCTGATGTGCCCGAGGGCACCGTTGTGGCCGTCTTCCAGAAGGGTTACCAGATGGGTGGACGCGTGGTGCGCCCAGCCATGGTCGTCGTGTCCACCGGGGGACCGAAGCGCGAGGAGTAGGCGCCATGAGCCCCACGACCAACTACTACGAACTTCTCGGAGTGAAGAAGGATGCGACCGCCGACGAGGTAAAGAAGGCGTTTCGCAAGCTTGCTCGCAAGCACCATCCCGATGCGGGTGGCGATGAGGAGAAGTTCAAGCAGATCAATGAGGCGTACGAGGTTCTCTCAGACACCGAGAAGCGTTCGCAGTACGACCAGTACGGACAGTACTTTGGCGGCGGCGCGCCTACGGGTTCCGGCAGCGGGTATCCGGGCGGCGGGTTCCCGGGTGGCGGCCGCGGCGGCGGTCGTGGCGGTGGCTATCAGAACGTCAACATGGGCGACCTCGGTGATTTGGGCGACCTCTTTGGCAGCGTCTTTGGCGGCGGTGGTGGCGGATTCGGTGGTGGCGGCTTTGGTGGCGGCCGACCGCAACCGCATCGCGGAGCCGACCAGGAAGCGAAGCTGGATCTCACCTTCGCCGAGGCGTTCGTCGGCACCAAGAAGACGATGCGCAGCGGCGCAGGCAGCTCGGTCAGCGTGACCGTACCTGCCGGTGCCACCGACGGCGGCAAGCTACGCTTCAAGGGTAAGGGTGCTGCTGGCGCAAACGGCGGACCCGCAGGCGACCTGTACGTGACGACGCACATCCGTCGGCACCCGTATTACTCACGTGATGGAGCCGACGTGATCATCGATGTACCGGTCACGTTCGCCGAGGTGGTGATGGGCACGGAGATCCGCGTGCCGACGCCCGACGGCGGCAAGGTGAAGCTGAAGATCCCGGCGGGCACGCAGAGCGGCAAGGTTCATCGCGTGCGCGGCAAGGGAGCACCCAAGCTCAACGGCTCGGGACAGGGCGACCTCAAGGTCCGCGTGAACGTAGCGGTGCCGGAGTCGCTCTCAGACGAGCAGCGGGAGGCGCTCGAGGCCTTCGCGGGTCTCTCGGACGGCGATATTCGGGCTCACCTCACTTAGAAGACGATGCGCGGTCGGCGTCAAGGCGCACCGACCACCTGTGGAAGGATGAGAGACGTGAGAGTCTCACGGGACGAAGACAGGCCGCTGTACATGATCAGCGTCGCCGCCGAGTTGGCCGGCGTTCATCCTCAGACGCTGCGAATCTACGAGCGCAAGGAGCTGATCTGCCCGCAGCGCTCGCAGGGCAACACACGGCTGTACTCGCAGGCCGACGTCGATCGGCTTCGGCTGATTCAGCAGCTCACACAGGAGGAGGGCATCAACCTCGCAGGCGTCATCCGCATCATCGAACTCGAGCGCGATGCAGCCCGTATTCGTGCGGAGCTCGACGCGTTGCGCGTGCGTGCGGCTCGGGCCGAAGCGGCGGCGCGCCATGCCCGCGAGCAGGTCCGCGTCAGAGAGGTCCGTGCGGCGATAGTCCGCGTCGAGCGCGGCGCCGTCATGCGCCATCAGGGATAGGGATGCCGCGTCCGGTCAGACGCACTGGAGGTTGGAACGATGCGACTCGATAAACTCACCATCAAGGCCCAAGAGGCGCTCGAAGCGTCTTCAGGCATCGCCGACGAATACTCGGCGGGTCAGGTCGAACCGGAGCACCTGCTCAAGGCGCTGATCGACCAGGCCGACGGCATTGTGCGGCCCATGCTGGGCAAGGTCGGCGCAGACGTGGGAGCGCTCGACGCGGCGGTCACAGCCACGCTCGCGGCCATGCCCAAGGTCAGTGGCGCGTCATCGCAGCCGCAAATCTCCCCTCGGCTGAACACGGTGCTGAACGACGCATTCAAGGCCGCCGAGAAGCTCAAGGACGCCTACGTCTCCACCGAGCACATCCTGCTCGCGCTCGCGTCTGACAAGGGCGCGGCAGGCAAGGCGCTGGAGCAGCAGGGCGTCTCGGCGGACCGACTGGGCAAGGCGATTGAAGAACTGCGAGCTGGCTCGAAGGTCACCGATCAGAACCCCGAGGGCCAGATGCAGGCGCTCGAGCGGTACGGCAGGAACCTCACCGAGATGGCGCGCGACGGCAAGCTCGACCCGGTCATCGGCCGCAACGAGGAGATCCGCCGCGCGATCCAGGTGCTCTCGCGGCGCACCAAGAACAACCCGGTCCTGATCGGCGAGCCGGGCACGGGCAAGACCGCGATCGTGGAGGGGTTGGCACAGCGCATCGTGGCTGGCGACGTGCCCAGCTCGCTGCGCGACCGCGACGTGGTGGCGCTGGACCTCTCGGCGATGGTCGCAGGCGCGAAATATCGCGGCGAGTTCGAGGACCGGCTCAAGGCTGTGCTGCGTGAGGTCGAGCAGGCCGAAGGACGTGTGATCCTGTTCATCGACGAGATGCACACCATTGTGGGAGCGGGCGCGGCCGAGGGTGCGATGGACGCGGGCAACATGCTCAAGCCGGCGCTCGCACGTGGCGAGCTGCACGCGATCGGCGCGACCACGCTCGACGAGTACCGCAAGCATATCGAGAAGGACGCGGCGCTCGAGCGCCGGTTCCAGCCGATCGTCGTGGGCGAGCCGAGTGTCGAGGACACCATCGCGATCCTGCGCGGCCTGAAGGAGAAGTACGAGGTCCATCACGGCGTGCGCATCACCGACGGCGCCATTGTCTCGGCCGCGGAGCTCTCCAACCGCTATATCGCCGACAGGTTCCTGCCCGACAAGGCCATCGACCTGATCGACGAGGCCGCCTCGCGCCTGCGCATCGAGATCGACTCGATGCCGACCGAGATCGACCAGGTCGCGCGCAAGGTGACCCAGCTCCAGATCGAGGAGCAAGCGCTGATGCGCGAGTCCGACGCCGCCAGCAAGGAGCGCCTCGAGACACTGCGCGCCGAGATGGCCGGGCTCTCCGAGCAGCTCTCCGGCCTCAAAGCCACCTGGCAGTCCGAGAAAGCCGTCATCGAGGGTGCGCAGGTGCTCAAAACCGATCTCGACGCCGCCCGCACCGACGAGGAGCGCGCGACGCGCGAGGGCGACTTGGCGCGCGCCGCCGAAATTCGCTTTGGCCGCATCCCGGAGATCGAGCGCCAGCTCGCCGAGAACGAGGCGAAGCTCGCCAAGCTCCAGACCGACGGCGCCATGCTCAAGGAAGAGGTCACTGAGGAGGAGATCGCCGATGTCGTGGGCGCATGGACCGGCATCCCGGTCGCGCGACTCATGCAGGGCGAGATGGCGAAGCTCGCCAACCTCGAAGAGCACCTGCACCAGCGTGTTATCGGCCAGGACGAGGCGGTGGGTGTGGTCGCGGGTGCGATCAGGCGCTCGCGCGCGGGTCTCTCGGACCCGGACCGACCTATCGGCAGTTTCCTGTTCCTCGGCCCGACCGGTGTGGGTAAGACCGAGCTCGCTAAGACGCTCGCAAACTACCTCTTCGACAACGAGCGCGCGATGGTGCGCATCGACATGTCCGAGTACATGGAGAAGTTTAGCGTCCAGCGGCTCATCGGCGCGCCTCCGGGATACGTGGGCTACGACGAGGGCGGCCAGCTTACTGAGGCTGTGCGCCGCAGGCCTTACAGCGTGATCCTGCTCGACGAGATCGAAAAGGCGCACCCGGACGTGTTCAACGTGCTGCTGCAGGTGCTCGACGACGGACGCCTCACCGACGGCCAGGGTCGCATCGTGAGCTTCAAGAACGCGATCGTAATCATGACCAGCAATGTGGGCAGCCAGTTCATCCAGCAGTTCGCCGAGGGCGGTGCCGACGAGGCGACCATGAAGCGGATGCTCGAAGAGGCGTTGCGCGCGACGTTCAGGCCCGAGTTTCTCAACCGCGTGGACGACACCGTGGTCTTCCACGCGCTGACGATGGGTGAGCTCGAGCAGATCGTGACCTTGCAGCTCGAGAGCGTGCGAGCGCGACTGGCCGAGCGCAAGATCGGCCTGGAACTCACGCCTGCTGCGATCGAGCGACTCGCGCTCGACGGGTTCGACCCGGTGTTCGGAGCACGGCCGCTCAAGCGCCTCATCCAGCGGGAAGTGGTCGACCGAGTCGCCAGTGCGATCATCCGCGGCGAGGTGGGTGAGGACGACACCGTGACGGTTGATGTGGGTGAGAGCGGGTTTGTGGTGGCGTAGCGGTCGCCGTTACGCCACGACCTCGCCGAGCGAGATACCTAGTGCCTTGGCGACCTTCACGGTATCTCCATGAATGGTCTACGCCACGGGCACGCGCTCGTCATGAGAGGCTCACCGCCATGGATCAAAGTACTCCCTAGAAGAGATGCGCTCGGTTTGGCAGAGCCGGACACAACCCTCCTCCCCCCTCCTTGTGTGCGAAGGGGCCCGCCTCGGCAGATGGCGGGCCCCTTCGCGTTGTGTGGCACGCGTGACGTTGGCCGGCCGAGGGGCGTGCCGCCGTGCAGCGATTGCTATGCAACGCGTCGCCGCACCGAGTTTCCGGGCTACACCGTCAGATCTCGAGCGTTGTAGAAGCGGTAGGTTCCAACGACTGACGACGCCACGATGAGCACGGACATCCCGACGTAGAGTGGGTCGAGCTTGCCGTCGGTCAGCAGGGTGAGGGCATCGAAGTACTTGAACGGGGTCACGTATTTCAGGAAGTCGAGTTTCTCGCTCATGTTTACCAGGTAGGCGATCAGGAACGTCAGAAACATGATCGAGGTTGCGATCGAGGGTGCGGCCTTGGGCCGTTTGACTACGCCGGCCACCAACGCGCTCATCGAGAAGAAAATCAGCTGCAGGAACAACAGGCCCACCATGAGCAACGTGATCTCGTTTCCCACCGGCGCACCCTTGCTGAAGTAGTCGACGAAGTAGACGGACGACAGCGCGGTGGCGATGTTGAGGACGACGACGTTGGTGAGGCCCGCCAGGAACTTCGCTGTCAAAGCCGTCCCTCGCGAAATCGGCTTGGCGTAGAGGAACTCAGATGTCCGGTCCCGCTCCTCCTTGGAGATGAGACCCGCGCCCAAGAGAGCGGCATGGATGGCCGCCATGACGGCGATGTAGAGGAACAGGACGCCAAAGAACCCGCTGGCCTTGGTGAGATCGAATCCCTGCATCCCAAAGACCACCAGCACGGCCTTAGGAAGTGCGTCGAAAATTGCCGTTATCGATCCCCCGGCTGTTTCATACGCAGCGTACTTGGCCATGCCCGAGGAGACCAGCGCGATCATTCCGAGGCACCACCACATAAGCCCGATTCGGTGAGCCTTCATCTCTCGCAGATATACGTTCATTGGTCCCACCTAGGTCGAGGAGCGGACGTCCTTCTTGAGGTAGATCACATACGCAAGTGTCACGGTGACCACGATGAGTGCCGCCTCGACCGCCAGATATCGTCCCTCGAGGCTGACGTTGGTAATGATGTAGTTGGTGTCGTAGAACCGGAACGGTGATACGTATCGCACGCTGTCGTTCTCCAGTACGTCGCCAATCGCCCCGATGATGTAGAACGTGAACACCGTGGGCAGGCTGACTGAGACCACAGACTTCACCTTGGGGAGGAGCACGGCGAACAGCGTTCCGAGCGCAAGAAAGATCAGCTGCACCAGCAGCAGCGTGGAAAGAAGCAGGAAGAAGGTCCCAGCCTCGAACGGCTCCTTCGAGACCGCCATCGCCGCGAAGTACGACACCGTCCAGAACACGACGTTGGTAACGAGAAGCGTGACGAGCACGGCCGCAAGCTTGGACGTCACGACCGTTGCACGCGAGATCGGCTTGGAGAGCAGAAAATCGGCGGTCTTGCCCGATACCTCCTTCGCGATGATGCCCACGCCCAGGTTCATCGCCTGAATTGACGCCGCCAGCATGGCGAAGCCCAGTAGGTAGCCGAAGAACCCATACAGCGTGAAGAAGTTGGCGAGCGAGATGTTCAGGGCCGTTCGCAGCGCAACCGGGAGCTGACTGAGGATATGCTTAGTGGCAGTGATATCCGTGGTGAAGGCGGGGTAGAGCGCCATGAATATGAGGATGATGCCGCTCAGGGACGCCGCCCAGATGATCGTCGACTTGCGGTATGCCGTCAGTTCTCGGAGAAAGACGTTCACTGGGAGTCATCCTTCTCATAGTAGTGAAGGAAGATCTCCTCGAGGTCCGGCTCTTCGACCAGGAGGTCGGTGAGATCGAGCTCTGCGAGAATCCTCGTGACGTCGTTGATGCGGCCGCGGAACAGGAAGCTCGCGGAGCGCGCGGTCATCTGGAAGTCGCTCACTCCCTCGATCTTGAACCGTGACGCATCCGGCGCGGTGACCATCTCGAGCGTGAAGCGCTTGGTGCTGTTCTCCAGGAGCGTCTTGATCTGTTCGACCTTGATGATGGTGCCGTCCTTGATGATCGCGACGCGATCGCAGAGCCTCTGCACCTCGCTCAGGATGTGTGAGGAGAAGAGGATCGTTGCGCCTTTTGCGTTCTCTTCTCGGAGGAGATTGAAGAACTGCTGCTGGATGAGCGGATCCAGTCCACCTGTGGGCTCGTCGAGGATGATGAGCTTGGGCTCGTGCGCGAGTCCCTGGATGATGCCGACTTTCTTCTTGTTGCCATAGGAGAGGTCGTCGATCTTCTTCTTGAGGTCTAAGTCGAGGAGCTCGGCGAGGTCACGAATCCGCTTCTCGATGGTCTTGGGGTCCTTCTTGTAGAAGCTCGCCGAGTACTTGAGGAGGTCGATTGCCCGCATGTCGTCGTAGTAGAAGACCTCCGAGGGCAGGTACCCGACGTCCTCCCGGATACGGGGACCGTCCTTGGTGATGTCTTTGCCAAAGATGGTGGCGGAGCCACTCGTGGGATGGATGAGCCCAAGCAGCGTCCTGATCGTGGTGGACTTCCCGGCACCGTTTGGGCCGATGAAACCGAAGATCTCGCCTTGTTCCACCGTCAGATCGACATCGACGATGCCTCTGGATTTACCGTAGTACTTAGTCAGCTTGGTGGTTTCGATCGCATTCATGTGTGCTCCATCGATTGCGCTCCGGCGTATGCACTCTGGCTTCCAGTATATGCCCTCGAAGGTTCGCCCTACGCCGGCCGGAGACGAGTGGGGCGGGCGGAGCTGGGTGCGGAGCGCTTTGACCTGAACCGCTTAGTCAGTTAGCGTTGGCTCATCAGGCTACCGATGGAGGACGAGATGGCTGCAGAGAAGATAGCGCTCCTGACCGACTCCTGTACCGACGTGCCCAAGGACTATCGCGACAAGTACCACATGTACGTCGTGCCTCTGACGATCATCTACAAGGACGCGGAGTATCGTGACGGAATCGACATCCAGCCGGAGGAAGTGTTTGCGCGCTTCGCCGAGGAGGTGCCTTCCACCTCGCTGCCGAGTCCTTCGGTCGTCGCCGAGACACTCAAGCAGATCAAAGCCGACGGCTACGACAAGGTCATCGCTGTGCACATCTCAAGCGGGCTGAGCGGGACGTTTGAGATGGTGAGCGGCTTCGGGCCCGCTCCCGAGGGGCTTGAAGCGCATTACGTCGACACCAAGAACATCGGCATTGGTGCGGGGTTCTCGGCTATTCGCGCTGGTGAGTTGATTGAGCAAGGACTCTCGTTCGACGAAGTCTGCACCCAGGTCGAGGAGGCCGCGCTCACTACGAGGCTCTACTTCTGCGTGTCGACGCTCGAGTATCTGGTCAAGGGTGGGCGCATTGGACGCGTCGCGGGCATGGTCGGTACGATTCTTGATCTGAAGCCGGTCATCTCGTGTGGCGAGGACGGGATCTACTACACGGTCGGCAAGGCGCGGGGACGCAGAAAATCGCTCAAACTGGCGCTCGAGAAGGCCGTCGAGTACGTGGCGGGCGCCGAGGAGTACAACATCACGGTGATGCACGGTGCCGCTCAGGAAGAGGCCGACGCGCTGCTTGCCGAGATGAAAGAGCGGCTGCCGGATGCCCGCATCACCATCGAAGGGCAGATCACGCCGGCGCTGGTGGTCCACACGGGTCCGGGGCTCATCGGCATCGGCGTCCAGCGGCTGGCATAGCGAACCGATTCACGCAGCGGTGCGATTCGCGTACACTCCGCGAATGCCAACTTACGAAACCACCGATATCGCCATGATCAACGCCACGCCCAGTCGGGTATTCTCCGCGCTCTCAGATGAGTACGCGGGACGGACCCACTGGTGGACGGAGGTCAATTCTCGTCAGATCGGCGACATCCCATTTGGTCAGGTGGGCGCAGTCTGTGCCGTAGAGGTCCGCGCTCACGGCATCACCGCCAGGTTCAAGTGGCGCACCGCCGAGATAATCGATGACCATTACATCCGCTTCGAGTACCACGAGGGAGACATCGCCGGGTACGCGGATCTGCGACTCGAGCCCGAGGGCGAGGCGACGCGCGTCGAGTACCACTGGCGCGTCAAGACGCGAGGAAAGGCCCACATCTTCGGCCCGCTCTTCAACCTCAAGAAGCGGCACCAGGAGGTCATGCTGTCCGGATTCGCCAAGCTCGACGCGTATCTATCGGCGTCCCGGATGCCCTCCGCGTCCGCCCATGAGCACCGCGAGCAAGGGCAACACTGAGGCGCCCATCAGCAGCTTCCCGAATCCCGGATCAGTTCCGTAGACGATCGCGCCTGCGACCAGCAGCGCCGCGAACACCAGCGCCATCACCACACGTCCGATCGTGCGCTCCAACCGTCGCACGCGTAGGTCGAGCATCGGCGTCTGCACGCTGAACTCGCCGCGCTCCATGAGCGTCAGGACGCGGTCTGCGCGACCCGGGAGGCCGATGGCGGTCTGGAAGATCTTCGTGCCCTCGGCAAGTACGGTGTTGAAGGTGGCTCCGAAGCCGCTTTCGTCGCCATGTTCGTCGGAGATCAGCCGCGTCGCGTAGGGAGCTATCGAGGTCCAGAGGTTGAACTCCGGTGAGAGCCCCGTGCACATTCCCGAGAGGATCGCGATCGAACGACCCAGCAGTAGCAGGTTCTCCGGCAGCTGGAAGGGGAGGTTGAGCAGCAACTCGCGGAACTGCAGCCCAAAACTCATCATCTCGTTGTGGTCGATCCCGCGCAGCTCGCCCATGCTCATGCCGCCAAAGCGGTCGAAGACCTGCATGCTCGCCATCTCGATGAGCTTGAGATCTGCGGTGGGAAGCAGCACGTCGAGGGTCTTGAAGCTCTTCACCAGTCGCGCGCCGTCTTGCGTGCCGATGGCAATGACCGCTTCACGCAGGCCCGCGCGGAGGTTCTCGGGCACGTGGCCCATCATCCCGAAGTCGATGAACGTCAGCTTCCACTCGCGGTTGCCGCCTGCGTCGAAGGTCTCGAGCGGTGTCACGAAGAGGTTGCCGGGGTGCGGGTCGGCGTGGAAGAAGCCGTCCTCGAAGATCTGCTGCATGTAGGTGTCGATGAGCACCTCGGCGACACGTGTGCGGTCGATGCCGGCCGCCGTGATGGCGTCGTAGTCGCTTAGCTTGATCGCCGAGACGTCCTCGAGCGTCAGCACCCGTCGCGTGCTCATCTCCCACACGACGCGCGGGACGTAGATGCGCGGGTCGTGTGCGAAGGCGCCTGAGAACTCCTCGGCGTTGCTGGCCTCGGCGAGGTAGTCGATCTCCGCACGCGTGGTGGTGGCGAACTCCTCGATGAGCGCGCCCACGTCCGCGCGGTCACTGATCGGCTTGTAGCGTTTGAGCCAGCCGCCAACGCGCCGGATCGCCGACAGGTCGACCTCGACGACCTGCTCGATGTATGGGCGCTGCACCTTGACCACGACTTCGGCAAAGCCCATCTCGGCGGCCTCGGCTTCGTTGAGGCACGCACGATGAGCTTGGCCTAATGAGGCCGCTGCCAGTGGCGTCGCATCAAAGGAGGCGTAGCGGGCGGCGAGGGGCACCCCGAGCTCGTTCTCGGCCTGTGTACGGATTGCATCGAAGCTCTCGGCGGGGACCTCGTCTTGGAGACCGGAGAGTTCGTCGGTGATCTCCGCCGGCAAGACGTCGAGCCTCGCCGAGAGGAACTGGCCGACCTTGATCATCAGGCCGCCCATGCGGATGGCGAGCGCGCGGAAACGGACTGCGGTGGCGCGGTTGCGCTCGGTGCGTCCGCGAGCCGCCCACGCACCCAGACCGATGCGACGCATGACGATCTCCCAGAAGATGAAGCCGAGAGTGACTCGGCCAAAGAAGAACACGATGCGCCAGTAACGAGCGCGAAGCTGCGACGCCTTCATTCATCCTCCGATAGTGCGTGCATGCGGTCTGGGGCAGGGGTGGCGTGGCGCGAGGTGCGGCGCGGGGCTGTCTGGGGAGCCTAGTCCTCGGACAGGAGCGCGTAGAGCTTCTTGCGCGTGTCGTTCATGATCTCGATGCCGGCCGCGATCTGCTCGGTCGAACCGTTCTTGCCCAGCTGGAAGACGGCGGGCATGAGCTTGCCGACCGCTTCGCGGAAACCTGCGGCGCCGGTGTCGTTCTGAGCAGCGTCTTCCCAGGGTGCGGGCTGGTCGGCCGTCTCGGCAACGAGAGCCGTGCCGGTCTCGGTGAGGCTGAATACCTTCTTACCCGCGGGTTCCTCGGCTGTGACGAGACCCTCGTCGGCGAGCTGCTGGAGCGTGGGGTAGACGGAGCCGGCGCTGGGACTCCAGGCGCCTTCGCTGCGTGTCGAGAGCTCCTGGATGATCTGGTAACCGTGCATCGGAGCCTCCGAGAGGAGACGCAGGATGGCGGTGCGCACGTCGCCGCGGCGCGCACGCATGCCACCGGGGCCGCCCATGCCGTGCATGTGGCCCATCATGCCAAACGGGGGACGCATGCCGCGCTTGCCGTGACCTTCGTGATGCCCGCGCATTCCGTGGCCGCAGGACTCGTCGCCTTTGTGGTGAGGATGCATCTGAGTTCCCTTCGCTGAGTGATAACGCGATATATCGTTATCTGTCGCGATAGGCAAGCACGATGCGTGCCAACACCGAGGCCAGCGCACGCGGGAGGTGGTGCGAAGAGAACGGAGGCCGTCCCGGCGTGGGACAAGCCTCCCATTCTGTGAGTGCGTTCGCGTGGGCCGGGCGCTCTCAAGGCGCTGTCCGCCGCTACTTCAGGGTGACGCTCGCAATGCCACTCGTCGCGCCGAGCACTCCCGGGAAGCCGGAGACGCTCGCCTTGAAACGATACGTGCCTCTGCGCATCCCGCTCGTGAAGTTGTAGCGGCTCCTCCAGGCGGCCCCGCTGCCCTCGGCGTACACCGTGTTGGTCGTGAGCTTGGTCCAGCTTCCACCTGGCTTTTGCACGTAGATGGCAATCGGCACGCCGATTGCCGAGGTGGGAGTGACCGATCCGGTCAGCGACACGTACGTCCCGTTGGTACATACGGTGCGGTTCTGCTTGATAGTCACGGACGCCTGTGGGCGCACCAGCGAGATGTCGTCGAACGAGGCCGAGGAGCCGCGAACGCCGACTCCTGCGGTGTTGGTGGTGGTCGCGCCCGCCAGTCGCATCGTCACGACAGCGCGGACCGCGTCGGCAGGAGCGGTTTCGAGCACCGACATCATCCGCCACGAAGTAGCCAGGAGGGCAGCGCTGTTTCCGGCGACGCTGGTCTCGGCCACTGACTCGCCCTGGGCGTTGAGGTAAGCGAGGTGCATCTCGACGCCGGCGGGTGCGTAGCTCGTCTTGGCGAATGCGGAGAGCCGGTAGGTCGCGTTGGCGATAACGGGCACCGACTGGCTGAGCTCGGTGTACGTCTCGGCGTCACCGGCGGGGTTGATGAGCTTGAGTGAGTTTTTGCCAGAGTGGGCGGTGTCCTGCCGGCGGGTGACGAGCGTGCTGCCCCACGGGCCCTCGACCTCCCACCAGACCGGAGTCTGAGCCGTCGAATTCCAGCCGCGCTCCCACGAGTCGAAGGAGCCGTTCTTGAGCACATTGCGAGAGCTGACGCTACCGCTGATCTTGTTGTAGCGGGTGGGGACGTAGCCGAACTTCAGGTCCTCAGACAGCGAATGGACGCGGCAGCCGGCGATCTGTCCGTACGCTGACTCGTAGGCGACATACTGCGTGTGCGCTTCGTCGAGCCAGCCGTAGAACAGGCGGACGTGGTAGCCCTTCTTGAGCATCGCGTCGCCCGGCAGAAGTTGCGAAGCCTTGACGCTATACGACACCTTGTAAAACGAGCTGGTCGACCACGATGTTCCAGTCCCCCAGCAGCTCGACACGTAGCCGGAGCAGTCGGTCCGGTAACCCGCGTAGTACTTCGACTGGCTGTAGGGCACCGGCGAGTCGATACGCTTCTGGGCACGCGCGAGCACCTCAGTGCGGCTGATTGCGGAGGCGCTGGTCGCCGACAACGCAGCGAACGCGCAGGCTAGCGCGAGAATGGCAGTCGAGACTACGACTGCCGAGCGAAACGAGCGAGCGGGACAGGCAGTGCGAGCAAGGGCGTGCGCCATGGGAGTACCTCCAACCGAGCTATCGGCGCGCCCACGCGCCACCCCGAGGTCAACGAGCGGATGGATCGAGCGTGCTTGTGACAGCGGTCACGTTGTCGGCCTGTCCTCTTGCCTCGGCTAGACTGGAGTGGCTGAATCGAAACTCGAGCTTCATCTCAGAAAGGCCCTCGACCATGTCTAAGCTCCTCGAACCACTGGCCCAGGGAAAGCTGCCGCTGCATAATCGACTCGTCATGCCACCGATGGCGACCGCGAAAGCAGGCGTGAACGGCGAAGTGACCGAAGGCCTGATCGCCTACTACGCCGAGAAGTCCGCAGGTGGAGCTTTCGGCCTCGTCATCACGGAGCACTGCTACGTTGCACTGCAGGGGCGCAACCGAGTCGGACAGCCGTCCATCGCCGAGGACGAAACGATCGAGGGCTGGAAGCCACTGGTCGAGGTCGTCCACGGGAACGGCAGCAGAGTCGTGATGCAGATCAACCACTCCGGCGGAGCGACGACCAAGGAGGCCACCGGCTCCGAGACGGTGGCACCGTCCGCGGCGCCGAGCCCCATCGGCCCCGGCGAGATGCCCCGGCCGCTCGCCACGGCGGAGATCGCCGGAATCGTAGAGCAGTTCGCGAGTGCCGCGCGACGCGTCAAGGACGCTGGTTTCGACGGCGTGGAGATACACGCGGCCCATGGCTATCTGCTCAACCAGTTCTTTTCGCCGTTGACCAACAAGCGGACAGACGAGTATGGCGGCAACGTCACGAATAGGATCCGCATACATCTCGAAGTGATCGCAGCCGTGCGCGCTGCAGTGGGCGAGGAATTTCCCGTGCTGCTCCGATTGGGCGCCGTGGATTACCTCGAAGGCGGCAGCCGCATCGAAGACGCGACGCTGGCCGCGGCCGAGTTCGAGCGGGTTGGTGTCGACATGCTCGACATCACCGGTGGCCTGTCCGGATACATCCGCCCCGACCACAACGAGCCCGGCTACTTCAGCGACATCACCGACGCCATCAAGCGGGTCGTGTCAATTCCCGTGATTCTCACCGGCGGAGTCACGGAGCCCCGCCAGGCCGAGCAGCTCTTGAACAGCGGCACAGCCGACCTCATCGGCGTAGGGCGGGCGATCCTGAAGGACTCCGAGTGGGCGCGGCGAGCAGTGACCGAGGTCGCGGAGTGAGGGGTTTGGGCGCTACACCAGCCGTCGTCGGGTGATTACTGAGACTAGGATCCCGATCCCGACCATGGTCGCGAAGGTGCCCGCCACCAGTTGCACGCTCGCCGAGGAAGTTGCGACCGCGATGCCCGCCAGCGCCCACACGAACACGCCCGCGAACACGCAGTCACCCACGCGCACCAGATTCGCGAACGCGAGAGCCGTGGCGACCAGCAGCACGATGATGCCCCACCATGCCGCGGGAATGCCGAAGCCGCCCCACGCTGCCGCGACTAACGCACCCGAGATGTTGGCGATGGTGGCGACCGAAACCCAGCCCAGGTACACGCCCAGGGGAGCTCGGACGGTCCAACGCTCGAGCGCGGTGGGCTGCGATGGCCGGCCAGTACGCGCTATCTGATAGGAGACGATCAGCGAGGCCAGGAGCACCAGCATGAACGGTACGGTCCAGTAGATGTTGAGCGAGTGCCAGAGCAGCAACCAAACGACGTTGGCGACGCTGGATATGACGAGCGGCCACGCGAGAAGGTCCGGTAGCGGGTCCTCGGCCAGATGGCCCGTGAACTGCGCAATCGAGTAGGCGATGAGGCCGAGGTAGATGACGCCCCAGATAGCGAAGACGTAGCCGGCGGGCGTGACGAGCGTGGGGTAAAGCGCCGAAACCTCTCCCGTACCTCGTCCAAAGAACGGGACGATGTTGGCGGCAGCGTTCATGACGATCACACCGATGATGGCTAACGCGACGAGGATGCGAAGACCGGTGCGGGGTCGATAGCGAGGGGGCGCGGGAACCATGGGGCTCCTTCAGGTCGGCGACGTCTGAGGAGTTTGTACCCGTACACCTACGGGCGCCGGCCGCCCTGCTCCCTACGCGTCAGATCCGGTGACGGAGTAGCCGTTGGCGCGCGCGATCGCATCGAGCGTCACGCTGGCTGCTTCCTCGACCACCATCGAGATCGGCTTTCGCATCTCATTGACGAACGTCACCTTGAGGTAGCCATGGCACTCGTCGCACAGGTGCAGACGGTGGACCGGGTCGCTCTCCTCGTAGGTGTAGCGCAGCTTGTCCTGCGCGGGGGAACCGCAGCGAGCACACCGCATGCGCGCGAAGCTCCACTCAGCGTGGCAGTGAGAGCACCACAAGGTGCGCGAGGAGCCCTCGAGTGAGGTGCTCTCGCCCATGAGTCCCATAGTGGCCGCGGCTCCGCACACGGGGCAGTTGCCGGAGTCCCAGATGCTCCACTCGAACTCGCCGAGAACCCCCAGCGCGAGCGCGGAGGCTTCCGTGAGGAACGGCACGATCGCCGAATGAAGCACAAAGGCCACCGTGGCCGGTGACGGCGCGGGGTTCTCGGCGTCGGCGGGGAGTGCGGCGGAGACGGCGAGCACGAACTCGTCGAAGTCCCGCGTGGCGGACTCGACCATCGAATCGGTGACGCCCGCAGGTATGTCGGCGTTCGCGAGAACCGCGTGCTCGGTCTCATCGAGTACTTTGGCGTCGAGGACGTAGGCGACGATGCGTGCGATTGCGGTGCGAAGAGCGTCTGCGGGCATGACCGGCGCGGACACAAGGAAGAGCGGCTGACCGGTCGCGAGGGCGTCACGCGCGACCTCGGGCTCAGGGACGACGTACGTTGCCGCCTCAGGTGTGAGGTCGGCCTGGAGCTCCCAGAGCCCCTTGAGGAACGTCATCCGAGCCGAGGCGGCTCCTTCCGACTCAGCGAGATAGGCGTTAGCAGCCCGATTCACATCATCTCTGTACACGTGTTGCCTCCAGACGTGCAGGGACCCCGTTGGGCGTGCCTGCGAGTTGCTTCGAATCGGGAGAAGGAGCCGACTCGTGAGGGCCGACTCCTTCTCACGTTAGCACTCCAGATCAGACTACTTGTTGACCACGTTCTCGCCGCTGGCGAGCTCTTCCTCGGCCCAGTGGCACCAGTGGTAGCGAGCATCGGACTCCGAAACCAACCCATCGCCGAACATGACGCGGGCGATGCCACGGTACGGCTGGAAGATACCGGAGCCGAGATACGCGTGCGCCATGCCGATGATCGCGATCATGACGAACGAGATGTCATGCAGGAGCAGCGCCCACGGAATGATCGCAGGGTCCAAGAATTTGGAGCCCCACAAGACGGCGCCGCTCAGAGCGATCAGGATCGCGAAGGTGACTAGCGCGGTGTCGGCCAGTCTCTGCCCCGACTTCATCACGCGCTGCTTGGGCATGTGGATCTTCTTGGGGGCGAACAAGTAGGGCACGAACCGCTTCATGAACTTCTTGTCGTCGTCATCCCACTTGACGAAGTTGTTCGCCAGCTGGTGCTTCAGATTCTCCGGCCGCAGGATGGTGGTCAGAATCGGGACCACGATGAATATGACCGCGAAGATACGATGGCCGACGCGGATCACATACAGAGCGTCCTTGCCGATGGCCTGACCCAGCGCGGGTATGAACACGAACAGCCCCGTGACGATCAGGACGAGGGTGGCAATCACGTGGGACCAGTGCTCGGTCCGCTTGATCGCATCGTGGCGCTGAATGTAACGAGTCATGACGACACCTCCTCCTTTTCTGCATCGGGTGCGGGACTTACCTCGGCGGCCAACTCATCGCGCTTGTAGCCGATGCCGGTGAGGAAGGAGATGCCGAGCGCACCGGCGACGGCCACTATTCCCAAACCCGTCAGCGGCTTGATGAGGTCGAGCAGTTGGACCATCGGGGGCGTCTGCGCGCCACGCACCAGGCCATGTGCTTCGAGACCGTACTTGGCGACGTGCAACACATGCATGCCGCCCATTTCAGTCTCTCCGTAGAGCTCGGCGTTGCCGTAGCCCTCGGTCTTCAGCTGCGCGATACGGGCCTTGCCGGCGGTAAGCATGCTGTCGCGGGGTCCGTAGGTGAGGGCTGCGGCCGGACACGTCTGAACGCATGCTGGCTCGCGGCCCATACCGGTGCGGTCGTCGCACAGCGTGCACTTGTTGGACACGCCAAACTTCTCACGGTACTTGGGGATCTCGAACGGGCAGGCGCCGTTGCAGTACTTGCAACCGATGCACTTGTCCTTGTCCAGCTTGACCGTACCGTCCTCGAGCTTGGAATAGGCACCGACGGGGCAAACGGCCATACATGCAGGGTCGGTGCAGTGGAAACAGGATCGGCGGCTGAAGGCCCACTCGATGCCGTTGTTCTTTTCCTCCTCGCGGAACTCGATCATGAGACGGGTGTCACCGTTGAGATCAGGCATGCTCTGGTAGCTGCCCGTGAACTCGCTGGTGTTCATCCCGAGACTGGAGGGCATCATGTTCCATTGCTTGCACTGAACCTGACAGCCCTTGCAGGCGCTGCACTTTGATGAGTCGTAGAGAATCGCATTCTCAGCCATGAGTCATACCCTCCTTATACCTTCTCGACGTTGACAAGGAATGCCTTGTACTCAGGAATCGACGTGTTCGCATCGCCCACGTTGGGCGTGATGTCGTTTGCGATCGCGCCGGTCGAACCACCGGAGGCGTAACCCCAGTGCCACGGCATGCCCACCTGGTGCACCGTCTTGCCGTCACACAGGAATGGCTTGAAGCGCGGAGTGACGATCGCGTACATCTCGATGTCGCCACGGTCGTTGAAGACCCTGACCCGGTCCTTGTTGGCGATGCCCTTTTCCTTCGCGAGCTCTTCTGAGATCTCGACGAACATGTGGGGCATTGCCTCCACCAGCCACGGGATGTTGCGCGTCATTCCACCGGTCTGCCAGTGCTCCGTCAGCCGGTAGGTCGTGCAGACGATCGGGTACTTCTTCGGATCGCTTGGCCGCACCGACGCAGACTTACCGAAGGTGAGCATCGGATTCGCCTGACCGCCGTTCATCAGGTTCTTCGTCGGCGACTCGAACGGCTCGTAGTGCTCCGGGAACGGACCTTCTTTCATGCTGTTCAGGCCGTAGAGGTGTGCAGACCCGTCTGACTGCATAAGGAATGCGGTGTTGTTGGGCGGTATCCAGCTCAGCGTGATGGTGGGGTCCTTGGGATCGGCCACCTTGAACGCGAAGTCGGGCACATCGTTGTTGACCCACTTGGCGCCATCCCACGAGACGAGCATCTTCTCGGCGTTCCACGGCTTGCCGGCTACGTCCGCAGACGCGCGGTTGTAGACGACTCGGCGGTTGACCGGCCATGCGAATGCCCACTTGGGGTAGAGACCCAGCCCGCTCGGGTCGTCCTTGAGACGCGAACCGGTCGGCTGCTTGGTGGCATCGTTGGGAGCGTCGTTGTTGTTGAAGTATCCCGAGTAGATCCACACGCCGCAGGCCGTTGAGCCGTCAGCCGCAAGCTTGGTGAAGTTCGAGACGAGTTTGCCGTCCGCGACGGTGTAGCCGTTCATGCCTTGTGCGACCAGCGTGATGTCCGCGAGACCTTCAGCGTTCTCGTAAGGCCAGTGGAGCTTCGTGAGCTGCTCGGCATTGGGGCCGCCATCGGCGTCGTAGAGTGCCTTGAGCTTCTTGTAGAGCTCGTGCATGATCTCGAGGTCGTCCTTGGCTTCGCCCGGAGGATCGATGGCCTTCCAGCGCCACTGGATCCAGCGACCGGAGTTGGAGATCGAACCCTGCTTCTCGTAGTGGCCTGCGGCCGGGAGCATGTAGACCTCGGTCTGAATGCTGGCGGGGTCGATGCCGGGGGCCTTCCAGAACTGAGCGGTTTCGGTCTCCCACAGATCGACTGCGAGGAGCCAGTCGAGCTTGCCCAGCATCTCGCGCTCGAAGCTGGAGTTGGGACCACCGACGGCGGGGTTCTGACCCCAGCACATCATGCCCTTGACGATGTCTTCCTGGATCGACTCGAAGACGCCGATGTGGGTGTGGTTGGTCTTGTTGAGCTTGGGCATCATGTCGAACGCGTAGTCGTTCTCGGCGGTTGCGTAGGGGCCGTAGAACTCCTTGAGCAGGCTCACGACCCACTTGGGGGCGTTGGTCTTGTAGCCGCTTCCCGGAGTCTCGAGCGAGAGGTAGGTGGAGAGGTCCGGATGCTTGCTCGCAACCGGGGTGCTCAGGTACGAGGGCCATGTGTTGGCGAGCGTTCCCATGTCCGTCGAGCCCTGGACGTTGGCCTCGCCGCGCAGCGCGTTGATGCCGCCGCCGGCCACGCCGATGTTGCCCAGCAGCATCTGGAGTACGGCCATGGCACGCACGTTCTGTGAGCCGTAGGTGTGCTGTGTCTGGCCCATCGCGTAAAGGATGGTTCCGGACTTCTCAGGAGCTCCGGATGCTGCGAACACCTCGTACACCTCGAGGAGCTTGTCCTGCGGGCACCCGGTGACGCTTGAGACCAGCTCAGGCGTGTAGCGCGCGTAGTGTGCCTTCATCAGCTGCCATACGCAGGTGGGGTCCTGCATCGTCGGGTCCTTCTTGGCGACCTTCGATGAGGGAAGCGGGAACTTCGGGACGCCAGGCGCGGTCACGTAGGAGGTGGCTGCGGGCTTGCCGGTCTTGGGGTCGACGCCGCTGTTCCACGGCTTCTCTTCGGCAACCTGGTACGTCCAGTTGTCCTGGCTGTAGGCAGCGGTCGCATCGTCCCAGCTGGAGAAGAGGCCGGTCGCGTCGTCGAACGCGTACTCCGGATTCACGAGGTACGTGGCGTTGGTGTAGTTCTCGACGTACTCCTTCTGCCACAGATCCTTGTCCATGATGTACTTCATGAGACCGCCAAAGAAGGCGATGTCGGTACCCGAGCGAAGCGGAGCATAGATGTCCGCCAGGGCGGCGGAGCGTGTGAAGCGGGGGTCGACGACGACGTACTTCGCGCCCTTCGCCCGAGCTTCTTGCACCCACGCCATGGTGACGGGGTGGTTCTCGGCGTTGTTGGAGCCGATCGCCATGATAACGTCGGCGTTCTTGAAGTCGCAGAAATGGTTCGTCATCGCACCGCGACCAAATGAGGGGGCCAGACCGGCCACCGTTGAGCTGTGTCAAATACGGGCCTGGTGCTCGATGTAGGTGAGCCCGAGACCACGACACAGCTTCTGGAGCGCGTAGCCCTCCTCGTTGTCCAGTGCGGCCGCACCAAAGCTGGCGATCGACTCGCACCTGTTGACCGTGACGCCGGCCTCGTCCTTTGTCTCGTACGAGTCATCGCGGGTCTTCTTGACCTTCATGGCGATCTCTTCGATTGCCTTCTCCCACGAAATGTCTTCCCAGTCCGATTTACCGGGACGGCGCACCTTGGGCGTCAGCAGGCGGTTGGGGTTAATCATCGCCTTGTCGGTCTCAGGATCTATGACGGAGTTGACGGCGAACTGGGACGAACCCTTGGAGCAGAGTCCGCCACGGTTGATGGGGTGGTCCGGATCGCCCTCGACGTTGATGAGAGCGCCGTCACGAACCGAGACGATGGTGCCGCAGCCGCCGGAGCAGTAGCAGCACACCGTAGACGTCTCGACGACGTTCAGGAGCTTCCATCCACCCGTGCTGTCGACTGCCATCGCGGGCGTTTGCTCAACGAACCCGTAGATGGCGGTGGACATGACGGCTGCGCCGGTCAACTTGAAGAAGTCGCGGCGAGTTACGCTCATAGGGCCTCCCTAACGAACACAATCGTGGTCAGTGCCGGATGAAACGCCAAAGAAGCGCAGGCCGCAGCGGACCCGTACTCACCGACGTGTCGTCTCCTTTACAACCACAGGAAGGCGCCGCGATTTCTCGCTACACCCTATCGGCCCGTCCGCCATGGCAGTGATGCTGTAGGCGTGGTGGGCTAGGAGACCCTGATCCCGAGAAGCCGGTGTAAATATGTATTCCCCGAGGTTGGCGTATACAATCGCACGCGAGCCTCACTCATTGAGCATATACGCACGCGAATATCGTGCCCGCCCAGCCGTCACAGCAGTCGGTCAGGGTGTGAGTCGTATGCAGAGCACCGCTAAACTGCGTACAACCGACGGGAGATGACCCATGCAGCATGTGTCACCCACTGACGACAGCGGCGGCGCAGGTTCCCTCCCCGCCGAGACGAGCCGCGGCAAGCTGACCGCCGAGCAGGCTCGCGCCATCGCCGAGAGCATCGCCGCCGGCGAGCGCCATACGGTGATCGCCGAGCGCCACGGCGTCTCGGTCGAGACCGTCGGCGCAGTCAAGAGCGGCAAGCGTTGGGCGGATGCGATCGACGACGGGCTGCGTGAGCGGATGCGGGCAGCGGAGCCGTCCGGGACGGCGCTGGATGCCGACGGCGCGCGCGGCGTGATGGCAGCGCTTGAGGCCGGCCGCCTAGGGAAGTCGATCGCCCAGGAGTTTGGGATCAGCACAAGCATGGTCAGCGCAATCAAGGTAGGCAAGGCGTGGGCGGATCTCGACCCGGAGCTGTCGGCGCGGCTGGCCGCGGTGGAGCAGCGAGGCAAGAAGCTTGACGCCGAGCGGGTCGCGGAGATGAAGCAGCGACTGGCGGCCGGGCAGAGCGCTCGCAAGGTGGCCGCGGAGTACGGGGTCTCGGCGTCTACGGTGCAGTCGATAGCGCAAGGGCGGACGTGGAGCGAGGTGGCGGCGCGGGGGAGCGGGGCGTAGCGGCGACGCCACGCGCGAGAACGGCGAACGACGCGGTGACCAGCCGTGCCGCGGGTTACCCAGCGACCGCCGCTAGCTTCGGCTCAAGCTCAGGGAATGCGCCGAGCACCATCTCGACCAGCAGGTCGGACGGCCGGGTGAGTGCGTCCGTGGCGGGGATGCCCAGCTGGAGTTCGTAGAGCAGAATCGCTGCGGTGATATCGGCGTCGCTCATGTTCTCATGGTTGATGGTGAGCCCGATGACCTTCGTGTCCGAGAACGTCTGGATCAGGTTGATCTCGCGCTTGGGCTTGGCCATCGGCACGTCGGGAAAGTCGGCCATGGTCTTGCGCGCCGGAGCGTGCTGCAAGATGACCCCCTGCGGCTGGCTGCCCTTCAGGATGAAGCCCGAGGTGAGATACGCCGGGTGGCTGAGAGCGCCCTGGCCCTCGACTATGATGACGTCAGGGTGCTCGCCCTCAAATGCCTCGACCACAGCCGCCTCCATCTCGCCGGCGCAGAACTGCGACGGGATCGCGTCGAGCGCGACGCCGTACTTGGCACCCTGGATGAGCCCGGTCTGACCGGTACCCACGAGAACCGCCTTGATGCCGCGGTCGTTCAGCGCCTTGGTGAGGATGGTGGCGGTGGTGCGCTTGCCGATGGCGCAGTCAGTGCCGAGCACCACGATGCGTGGGCAGGTGACCGACTTGATGGCGCCGGAGAACGTCCGCAGGTCCTTCTTGTCGCGAGGACGTCGCACGTCGTGGATGGTAACGCCATGCTCGACGCCGGCCGCCAGGAACTCCGCATCCTCGCCGAGGAACTCGTGCAGCCCGCTGACCACGTTCATGCCGAGGCTCATGGCCTGGAGCACGACGCCGCGTTCATCGGCGGAAAGCATCCCACTTGCTGGGGCGATACCAAAGATGAAGTAGTCAGGCACGTAGCCTGCGAGTTCAATCGCATGCTGGAGGCTATCGACCAACGGGATCGAGTTCGCCGCATGGCCGAGGACCACGCCGGTGTCGAGGCCGGACTTCTCGGAATCGATGACCGAGAGGATCCGGTACTTCTCGGAGTGCCGGACGAGACCGTTGGCGGTTTTGCCGTCGATCGCGCCGAAGTTGCCCTCGCAGTAGACGACCGCGGTCGCCGTGATGGGCGCCGTGTGCGGGAGGCGGTCGAGGAGATACGCCGAGGGAGCGCTCGTGGCGAAGGGGGAAGCGTGTTCGGTACGTCGTGTACTGAAGGGGTCTACGGCCTTGGAATGAGACATTGCACTCCTCGAGTCAGGCTCAGAGGAGGCGACCGGGAAGGACCGGTCAAGTCCGTGAGACGGTTG
>JBBRWO010000011.1:0-31848 GCA_038249135.1 Coriobacteriia bacterium | reverse complement strand
CGTGACGATAGCGATATCCTCGGAATCCGCAGGCAGCCCGGAAACAAACGAGCGGTCGATCTTTACGCTGTCGATCGCCAGCCGCTTCAGATAGCTGAGTGACGAGTAGCCGGTCCCGAAGTCATCAATCGACACGCTCACCCCAACTTCCCTGAGGCGATCGAGTACCCGAACGGCCTTCTCGGCGTCGCTCATGATCACGGATTCGGTAATTTCCAATGTGAGAAGGCCGGGGGACAGACGGGCGTCCTGAAGTGAGGCGAGTACGAACTGTGCGAGATCACCCTCTATCAACTGGTTCGCGGAAAGGTTGACTGCCACACCAAGGCGTGAGTGCGCAAACTCGCTCCAGCTAGCGCACTCCTCGCAGGCAGCTCGGAGCACATGGGCCCCGATCGCTCCAATCAAACCCGTTGCCTCAGCCGTCGGAATGAAGTCACCCGGTGGCACCATTCCCCGGGTGGGATGCATCCACCGGACCAGCGCCTCAGCTCCGACGAGATGCCTAGTCCGAACGTCGATGATCGGCTGGTAATACACCACAAACTGCTCGGCCACAAGCGCGCGCCGCAGCTCGCCCTCAGTACTCAATGCGTGTTCCGCAACCTCGCCCATTGCCTGATCGAACACCACACGCGCGCCCCTGCCACCGGATTGCGCCTGATGCAAAGCTATCGCCGAGCAGCGCATCACTTCGTCGGCGTTGTCCGCCGCCCCACCTCGAGCCGAGCCCGTGCTCACGGTTGCGTAAACGGTCGCACCATCCAATTCGATAGGCGCGACCAATGTGGTGGCGAGACGATCGAGGATTGCGCTCTCCTGCACCGCGCTCTTCACGTCGTTGATGAGTATCCCGAGCATGCCACTTGAGAGGCGGGCAACCACGTCGCCGGTCTCCAATATAGCCGCAAGTCGCTCGGCGACGCTCAGAAAGAACCGATCCCCGATCACCTGACCGTAGGTGTCACTCACCGGATCGTACTGGTCGACCTCCGCCTTCACCACCAGCACTGCCGGATCTCCCCGCAACGGCTTGCGTGTGAGCGCCTGCGAAACCCGTTCGATGAAGAGGGCCCTGTTGGGCAGACCTGTGACCGAGTCGTAGAGACCGGCGCTCTTGATCTGATGCTTTAGTCGTTCGCGTGCGGCGAACTGAGCCACAAGTCCGCCCAGCTCAGCCAACGCGTCACACGTTTGATCGGGGTTGAGGTCTGGACTCGATGAGCAGAGGAGCAGCGCCCCAAACAACCTGTCGGAGTCCACAATCGGCAGGATCGACACCCAAGCGCAACCGGTCTTCCTTAAGCCGAAGAGCCTGACTCCTTCGGCAACGTCGTCCAAGTCTTGATCGATGATGGGCCGCGCACCCTGGATCAGGGACCACAGCGGCAACTCGCTGGGATGATAGATGGAGCGGGAGTTGGTCGACACCAGCCCCTCCATACCTTCCCTATCCGAAGGCCAGAGCCCGGCAAAACGAAGAACATCCGCCTCGCCATCCAGCATCCACGCTTCAGCAAACCCGTAGCTCATGCCGAAACCGATATCCCGCAGAATTTCGGGCCAGGCGACCTCGAGCGAATCCGCCTGTGCAATCGTCTTGGTAAGCGCGCGACGAACGGCAACTCGATCCGACAGGAGCTTGGTCTCGGTCTCATCACGAATGACCACCGTGAGGTCTCCGCCAGGATGACCCGACCCCTCAAGCGCTGAAATCCATATTTCGGCCCAGAAGGATGAGGAGTCCCCCCTGCGCAGTTCGCCTGATGCAGAAGCGCGACCTTCTCGGGCAGCCTCGCGAACGACATCCCAGAGCGTATCAACACCGGCATCATCGAATGCTAGTTGAGGGAAGGCAATCCCGGCGGTGTCTTCGGCCGAGAGCTTGAAAAGCCGTTCAGCGCCGGCATTCCATCCACTGACCGCGCCCTCATCGGATATCAGGAGGACCGCGAACTCCCGGAGACCTTCGATCAGGAGCCGGTTCATCGCCTCACTTCTGTGTACCGCCTCTTCCGCAGCCACTCGTTCCGTGATGTCCTGCATGATGCCTACCAGCGCAACGAGAGAGCCGCCCGCGTCGCGCTCCCACTCCGCGGTCAGATACACCCATCGAACCTCTCCGTCATGCCGTTCCAAGCGGCACTCCAACGGAGCGAGATCCTCTCCCTCCTTAGCTGCAGCCATCGCGGCATCGAACAGAGGCCTGTCGTCGCAGTAGACACTCTCGCGCAGTGCCTGCTCGAGCTCCTCGACCGGGGACGAGACCGGGATGCCGGTGATATGGTAGACCTCTTTCGACCAGTCGACTTCGAATGTTTGGGAATCGACGCGCCAGCTGCCCATGCGCGCAAAACGCTGGGCCTCTTCCAGCCGATTTGTCTGCCGACGCAACTCCAATTCGGACTGCTTGCGGCTGAAGGCATATGCAATGGCCCGACCGAGAAGCTGCTCATCAAACCTCCCTTTGACCAGGAAGTCCTGAGCGCCCTCATCGACGGCCGAGACGGCCAACTGGGTGTCGGCATTGCCCGTAAGCACTACAATGGCTGCTTCTGGTGCGGCCGACTTCATCCTGCGATAGGTCTCAATCCCGATGCTCTCCGGCAAGCCAAGATCAAGCAGAACGACGTCATGCCCACCTTCGCTCCACACCTGAATTCCTGCAGTGAGGCTATCGGCGGTCACCAAGGAAATGGGGGTGTCTGAATCGCGCAACATCTCGGCTATCAATCGGGAGTCACCCGGGTTGTCCTCAACCAACAGGACGCTGTGTACGCGATCCACCGCTAGCCTTCCTTATGAGGGAGTTTCACGAGGGCGAGCCAGAAGTCCTCAATGGAGCGAATGACGCGCTCGAACTGATCGAGATCCACCGGTTTGGTGATGTAACAGTTCGCGTGCAGGCTATAGGCTTCGAGGATGTCAATTTCGGCAGCAGACGTGGTCAGGATCACCACAGGAATCCGACGGAGAATCGGATCGGCCTTGATCTCAGCGAGCACCTCTCGGCCGCTCTTCTTTGGGAGGTTGAGATCGAGGAGGATCAGATCCTGCGGCAACGTCTCGGCATACTTGCCCTCCTGGCGGAGATACGCCAACGCTTCAACGCCATCGCCCACGACGTTGAGCCGGTTGTGGATTCTGCCGTCTCTGAAGACTTCTTGGGTAAGGCGAACATCACCGGGGTTGTCTTCGACCAGCAGGATCTCGATTATTGTCCGGTCGCTCGCTGAATCCATTCGTCTGACTCCTTAGCGTGAATTGGGCACCCTCTATATTCTGTCCCTAAGATACTTCCCTGCAGGGTATGTGCCATATTTGTTGAGCGAATAAACACAAAACGACCCCCTGCCGTGGATAGCACAGGGGGTCGTTTATGGGTCGGGTTTTGCTAGGTTGCCGGCTGACTCTCGGCGACCAGCGCGGCAAACTCGTCCACGCCCATCGCGCCGATGTCGCCCTGCGTGCGCTCACGTACTCCGACGGTGTCGGCTTCGATCTCTTTGTCGCCCAACACCAGCATGTACGGCACCTTCTGCTGCTGCGCCTTGGCGATCTTCACCCGCATCGGTTCGTTCTGTGAATACACCTCGGTGCGCACGCCCTTGGCGCGAAGGCGCTTGGCAACGGACTCCGTGTGCTCAAGGTGACGATCCGATATGGGAATGAGCACCGCCTGAATCGGCGCCAGCCAAGCCGGAAACGCGCCCGCATAGTGCTCGATCAGAATGCCAAAGAACCGCTCCATCGAGCCGAGAATCGTTCGGTGCAGCATGAACGGCACCGCCTCATCGTTCTCGGCAGTGCGGTAACTCAGGCCGAAGCGCGCGGGGAAGTTGAAGTCGACCTGAATGGTGGAGCACTGCCAGGTGCGACCGATGGCGTCTTTGAGCTTGATGTCGATCTTGGGACCGTAGAAGGCACCATCGCCCTCGTTGATCTCGAAGTCGACACCGCGCTCCTTGAGAGTCTCGATGAGCGCGTTGGTCGCAAGCTCCCAGTCCTTGTCCTCGCCGATCGACTTCTCGGGGCGAGTGGAGACCTCGGCCGAGTACTCGAAGCCGAAGACGCCCATGACGTAGTCGACGAAGTCGAGCATGCCGATGACCTCGTCGTGGACCTGCTCCGGCGTGCAGAAGATGTGCGCGTCGTCCTGGGTGAAGCCGCGAGCGCGCATGAGACCGTGCACGACACCTGAGAGCTCGTGGCGATACACGGTGCCGAACTCCGAGATGCGCATCGGCAGATCACGGTAGCTGCGGACGTCGTTGGCGAAGATCAGCACGTGCCCAGGGCAGTTCATCGGCTTGACGGCGTACTCGTTGACCTTGCCTTCGCCCTCGTCGATGTTGAAGAAGTACATGTTCTCGCCGTAGAAGTCGTAGTGCCCGCTGATCTTCCAGACGTCGGTCTTGTAAATGTGCGGGGTGATGGCCTCTTCGTAGCCGCGCTCGTAGAGCACGCCGCGCAGCCACTCCTGCATCAGACGCAGCACGCGCGCGCCCTTGGGGTGGTAAATGGGCAGACCGGCACCCGCGATCTCGTGGAAGCTGAAGAGGTCGAGCTCCTTGCCCAGCTTGCGATGATCGCGCTTCTCGGCCTCCTCGATGCGGGTCAGGTAGGCGTCGAGATCCTTCTGCGAGAACCACGCGGTACCGTAGATGCGCTGGAGCATCGGACGCGTGGCGTCGCCGCGCCAGTAGGCTCCGGCGATCTTGGTGAGCTTGAACGCACCGATGCGGCCGGTGGTGGGGACGTGCGGTCCGCGACACAGGTCCGTGAAGGCACCTTGGCGGTAGATGGAGATGACCGCGTCCTCGGGGAGGTCGGAGATGAGCTCGCGCTTGAGCTCCTGCTGCTCGAACTCGTCCCACGCCTCGATTCGGTCGATCTCCGTGCGCTGGAAGGTCTTCTCCTCCGAGATGATCTGCGTCATGCGCTCTTCGATGGCGACGAGGTCATCCGGAGTGAAGGGACGTCCGACCTCGAAGTCATAGTAGAAGCCGTCTTCGATCGCAGGACCGATGCCGAACTGGGCCAGCGGGAACAGATCCTTGACCGCCTCGGCCATCACATGAGCCGCCGAGTGGCGCAGGATGTGGAGCGCCTCGGGGCTCTTCTCGGTGATGATCTCGATGGCATCGCCGTCGGCGACGACGTGGATGACGTCGACGAGATCGCCGTTGATCTTGCCGGCGATCGCCGCCAGTGCCAGACGCGGCCCGATGGACTCGGCCACAGTGAAGATCGTCGCGCCCTCCGGCACCTGCTTGGCGCTGCCGTCGGGGAGTGTGATGGTGATGTCAGGCATGCTGGTCGCTCCTTCTGGGTGCGAAACCGCCCCGCATCGGCGGGGCGGCGTGGAAGTATTCGCTTCGTGCCGTGTGCGTACTATCTTCCCCTACTGCTTGGTCTTGCAGTATGGACACACGCTCCACGGGAGCTTGAGCGCCTTACCGCACTCGGTGCACGGCTTGCGCAGCTTCTTCATGCAGTACGGGCAGATCAGGTATTCCTTCTCCACCGGCTTGTAGCAGGCCGGGCATGACTCGTAGTCTCGGGCCAGCGCGACTTCCTTCTGGCGGATCTCGAGCTCGCGCTCGCGGGCGTCATCGGAAAACTCAGGAGGACGGACGACCAGATAGATGAGCCAACCCGCGACCGAGAACAGCAGTGTAGCCAGCGACCAGAACCAGCCCATGGCACCTCGGCGATTCGCGTCACGATAGACCCAAAAGACAAGCGCGAGATCGAACACGATGAAGAACAGCGTGCATAGATTGCGCGTCAGGCCGAAGAGCGGATTAGCCAAGATGGGTGCGAATAGATCGCCCATGAACTCCCCTTTTGTGGTCACGCGTCCTCATGTCAGAAGCACATGCGGGATTCTACCAGAACTGGTGGTATGCCCGCCGCTCAGACGGGTGACGTTGCTGAAGTGTCGCGCAGGATGGTGCGAGCTTCGCCCGCAGTGGCTATGCTTCCGGTGACGACGAAGCCGTCGTTCGCGCCGTGCACGAGAGCAGAGACCGCGACGCCCAGGGACTCAGTCACGAGCGCTGGCCTCATCCCACTCACCTTCTCGACCAGGTGCGCCAACTCATGTGCCGGCCGCGCCCGAGGCGACGATGACTGTGTGACCGCGAAGCCGCCCGCGACAGGTGTCAGCGCCTCGATGATTCCCGCGGCGTCCTTGTCGGCGAAGATGCCGAGCAGAATGACCGGGCGCAACCGGGGGTCGGGCCACGCATCGCGAATCGCGTCGGCGAGCACGGCGGCCGCTTGCGGATTGTGCGAGGCGTCGATGACGATGGGCGGGTCGGCGCGCATCAGTTCGAAGCGACCCGGGATTAGAAGGGCCGCAAGTGCACTGCGCGCACGGTCGGGATCGAGTGTCCGGCCGAGGGCCGCCTCGGCCGCGGCGACCGCGGTCGCAATGTTGGCCGCTTGGTATGCGGGGCCTGCGAACGCAAGATCGCCATAGGTGGCGTGAATGCCGACGACGTCGACCACGGTGTAGCCACCGGGTCGCGTAGGGCGCGCGGTGAGTCGATATCGTACGGTGAGCGCCTCGGCCACCGGCGTGGGCTCGTTCTGCTCGCGCACTGCCCGTGCGTGCGTGCCGAGCGACTCTGCGCGCTCAAGGAACACGTGCTCGACACCGACGGTTCCGGGGCCGAGGATCGGTGCGGTCGCAGGCCGGATGATCGCGGCCTTCTCGGCGGCGATGGCCTCGAGGGTGTCGCCGAGGATACCGGTGTGGTCGAGGCCGACGCCCGTGATGACGGCCACGCTAGGTGAGACGACGCTGGTGGCATCCCAGCGACCGCCGAGGCCGACCTCGAGCACCGCGAGCTCCACTCCCCGCTCGCGAAAGAGCCAGAGCGCTGCGGCGGTCAGCAACTCGAACTCCGTGAAGCCGATGTCGGTGCCGAAGGAGTCGCTCCCGCGAAGCCTCGCTGCAGCCTCAAGCGCGGCCGAGAGGGCGAGCGCGAAGTCGGCGTCGGATGCGACCTGACCGCCCAGCTCGATGCGCTCCGGGTACCGCTCGAGCTCCGGGCTGGTGTAGAGACCCGTGCGCAGTCCCTCGGCCTCGAGCAGCGCGGCGGTGATGCGCGCGGTCGACGACTTGCCGTTGGTGCCGGTGATCTGCACCGACGCGAAAGAGTCCTGCGGTCGCCCGAGCGCCTCGGTCAGTTCCGTGATGCCGTCGAGCGACGGATTGATGCCAAAGACGAGCGCCCGCCGGAGTGCGGCGAGCGCTTCGCTGTAGGTCAATGGTGCGGGCGTCCCATGTGCGGGCGTCTTAGGGGCGGTCGTCATGGCGCGGCCGCTCGTCTTACGCGAGTTCGGCGAGCTGGACGTCGAGGACGGCCAGCGCGTCGGTGAGCTCTGCCGCACGCGCACGGTCCTTCTCGACGATCTCCGGTGCGGCCTTGGCGAGAAAGCCCTCGTTGCCGAGCTTCTTGTTGAGCCGATCGAGCTCGACCCCGGCCTTCTCGCGCTCCTTGCCGAGACGGTCGCGCTCGGCGTCGAAGTCCACGAGGCCCTCGAGCGGCACGTAGATCTCGAGGCTTCCAGCGGTCGCTACTGCGGAGTGCGCGGGCTTCTCGGCATCGGGCGAGACTGCGAGCGTGCCGACACCAGCGAGCGAGCGGATGAGCGCGGACTCTCCCTCGACGAGCAACATCTCGTGCTCCGGCGCCTTCACGACGACGTCGAGCTTGGTGCGCGGTGACACGCCATAGCGGGCGCGGACCGCACGGATGGCGACGACGATCTCCTGCACCGCGGCGATGGACGCCTCAGCGCCGGTATCGGCGAAGCGCGACAGCTCAGCGGAGTCCGGCCAGGGCGCGATCATGAGTGACGGCGCGCGGTCTTCCTCGGCGAGCGGCAGGTTGCGCCAGATCTCCTCGGTGACGAACGGCATCATCGGGTGCAGAAGGCGTAGCGCGGTGTCGAGCACATAGACCAGGATGCGCTGGACTGCGAGGCGCTGCTCGGCGTTGCCGCCGGACAGGCGCGACTTGGCGAGCTCGATGTACCAGTCGCAGAACTCGTTCCAGAAGAAGTCGTAGAGCGCGCGCGCGGTCTCACCGAACTCATACGCGGTCAGCCCCTCGTCCACGACCGCCGAGAGATTCGCGAGGCGCGAGAGGATCCAGCGGTCCGCGACCGTCTCGGCCACAGGCTCCCCTGCCGAGAAGCCCTCGAGGTTCATCATCACGAAACGGCTGGCGTTCCAGATCTTGTTGGCGAAGTTGCGGCTCGAGAGGAGCTTGTCCTCGGCGAACTTGATGTCCTGGTTGCCGGTGACCTGGAGCATGAGGCCGAAGCGCATGCCGTCGGCGCCATAGTGCTCCATGAGATCGAGCGGGTCGACTCCCGTGCCCAGCGACTTGCTCATGCGGCGACCCTCGGCGTTGAAGACCGTGGGATGGATGATCACGTCGTCAAACGGGATGGTGCCCTCGTTGAAGTACATGCCGCTCATGACCATACGCGCGACCCAGAGGAACAGGATGTCGCGGGCGGTCGAGAGCACGTTGGTCGGGTAGAAGTACGCGATATCCTCGGGCGTCTCGTCTGGCCAGCCGAGCGTGGCGAACGGCCAGAGCTGGCTCGAGAACCAGGTGTCGAGCACGTCCTCGTCCTGGCGCACCGCAGCGGAGCACGTGGGGCACTCGGCTAGGTCGTCCATCGACGCGCCGGTCCAGCCGCACGCGTCGCAGTAGAAGACAGGGATGCGGTGTCCCCACCACAACTGGCGAGAGATGCACCAGTCGCGGATGTTCTCCATCCAGTGGAAGTACACGTTCTCCCACCGCTTGGGATGGAAGCTGACGCGTCCGTCTCGAACGGCCTCGATCGCGGGAGCGGCCAGCGGCTTCATGTCGACGAACCACTGGTCCGAGAGCCACGGCTCGATCACGGTGTGGCAGCGGTAGCAGTGGCCGACCGAGTGCACGTGCTCGTCGATCTTGACGAGTGCGCCGGCGGCGTCGAGGTCGGCGATGACGCGCTTGCGGGCCTCGTAGCGGTCGAGCCCGGCGTACGCGCCGCCTTCGTCCGCGATGGTCGCATCGGCGTTCATGAGGTTGATCTTGGCGCAGTCGTGGCGCTCGCCGATCTCGAAGTCGTTGGGGTCATGCGCGGGCGTGACCTTCACGGCGCCCGAGCCGAACGCGGGGTCGACGTAGTCGTCGGCGACGATGGGGATCTCGCGGCCTACGAGCGGCAGGATGACCGTCGAGCCGACGAGGGCCTTGTAGCGCTCATCATCCGGGTGCACGGCGATGCAGGTGTCGCCCAGCATGGTCTCAGGGCGCGTGGTCGCGACGACGACGTGATCGATGCCGCCGACCGGCTCCTTGAGCGGGTAGCGCAGATGCCACAGGTGACTATCGACGTCTTCGTGCTCGACCTCGATGTCGGAGAGCGCCGTCGAGCAGCGCGGGCACCAGTTGATGATGCGGTTACCTCGATAGACGAGGCCCTTCTCGAACCAGTCGACGAACACCTTGCGCACGGCGACCTGGTAGCTCGGGTCCATCGTGAAGCGCTCATTGTCGTAGTCACAGCTGCAGCCCATCGCCTTGAGCTGGCCGATGATGGTGCCGCCGTAGAGACGACGCCACTCCCAGCACTCCTCGATGAACGCTTCACGGCCGACGTCCTGGCGCGTCTTGCCCTCGGCGGCGATCTTCTGCTCGACCTTGTTCTGCGTGGCGATGCCCGCATGGTCGGTGCCGACGACCCAGCGCGTCGGACGCCCCTGCATGCGGGCGCGGCGCACCACGACGTCTTGGATAGTGTTGTTGAGCGCGTGTCCCATGTGGAGCGAGCCCGTGACGTTGGGCGGCGGAATGACCACCGAGTACGGCTCGACACCCTCGACGATCTTCGCCGAGAAGTAGCCGCCGGCCTGCCAAGCCGAGAAAATCGCACCTTCGACCGCTTTGGGGTCGTAGCCCTTTGGCATCTCGCTCACGTGGAATCGCACCTTTCAGTAGGTAATCACCGCTACAGTGACCGCGTTGTGCACGATTCTAGCAGGAGGCGCCGAGGATACCCGTACCCGTATGGTTAGCATCCCCCCGCGGTGGAACGATTCATGTGACGGCATCTACCGCCGTCGGCACGAAAGGAGGACAGGATGGCTCGATGCGAGATCGCGCGCGACTGTCCGTTCTTCAACGATCGCATGCAGATCAATCCCCCAATGGCCTCACTCTTCAAGGTGCGCTACTGCCAAGGGTCTAATCGGGAGTGCGCACGCCACGTGGTGTTCGCCGCGTGCGGAAGGTCAGGGGTGCCGGTCGATCTTGCTCCCAACGACAGACTCCGGGCTCGAACCATAGTGTTCGAGGGGCCGGAGTGTCGCGATCAGAAAACGGTCGACTCCCAACCGCCTAGGCCGTAGCCTCTGCGCTGCCCCGACGAACCACCGTCGGGCCAAACGCTCCCTCAACCGCGTCCTGAGTCACTACGACCTCGTCGATGTCCGACTCGCTCGGCAGGTCGTACATCGTGTCGAGGAGAATCCGCTCGCATATCGAGCGAAGCCCGCGCGCACCGGTGCCGTGAGTGATAGCCTGCTGCGCGATGGCCCGAAGCGCGTCCTCGGTGAACGTCAACCGCACGTCCTCAAGAGCGAACAGGCGCTGATACTGCTTCACCAATGCGTTCTTTGGCTGCGTGAGAATGTGCACGAGGTCGTCCTCGGTCAGCTCCTCGACGTTGGTGACGACCGGCAGGCGCCCCACAAACTCCGGGATCATCCCAAAGCGGTTGAGGTCTTCCGGCAACACCTTGCCAAAGAGCACACCGGCATCGTGCTTGGCCGGATCGGTCAGGTCAGCCGAGAAACCGACGCCCTTGGTGCCGATGCGATCCGCCACCATCTTATCCAGACCGACGAACGCTCCACCGAGGATGAACAAGATGTTGGTCGTGTCGATGCGAATGAGCTCCTGCTGCGGATGCTTGCGACCACCCTGCGGTGGAACGGCCGCCTCGGTACCCTCAAGGATCTTGAGCAACGCCTGCTGCACACCCTCGCCTGACACGTCGCGCGTGATCGACAGGTTCTCCGCCTTGCGCGCGACCTTGTCGATCTCATCGATGTAGATGATGCCGACTTCGGCGCGCTTGACGTCAAAATCCGCGGCGGTGATGAGTTTGAGCAGGATGTTCTCGACGTCCTCGCCCACGTAGCCCGCCTCGGTCAACGCGGTAGCGTCGGCGATCGCGAACGGCACCTTCAAGACGCGAGCAAGCGTCTGGGCGAGCAGCGTCTTGCCACAGCCCGTCGGACCGAGGAGCAAGATGTTGCTCTTGGCCAGCTCGACATCACTCTCATCAGCATCGGGCGTGAGATGGACGCGCTTGTAGTGGTTGTACACCGCAACCGAGAGAACCTTCTTGGCGCGGTCCTGTCCCACCACATACGAGTTCAGCGCCTCGTAGATCTCGTGGGGCGTGGGCAGCTCCTCGAGAACCGGCTCGAGCGCGGTCTCCTCGGCGAGCTCGTCCTCGACGATGTCGTTGCACAACTCGATGCACTCGTCACAGATGTAGACGCTCGGGCCCGCGATGAGCTTCTTGACGTGGCGCTGGCTCTTGCCACAGAAGCTACATTTCAGCTGCTCGGGACCGTCAGGGGGCGTGCTGCGCGGTGACATCTAGGACTTCGCCTCCACCTTGCGGCTGTCGAGCACGGAGTCCACGAGGCCGTATGCGGCCGCGTCGGCGGCCATCATGATGTTGTCGCGCTCGGTGTCCAAGTGGATGGTCTCGCAGGTCTGACCGGTGTGATGCGCGAGGATGCCGTCGAGCTGGGCACGCATGCGCAGCATCTCCTTGGCTTGTATCTCGATGTCGGTCACCTGACCCTGAGTTCCACCCCAGGGCTGGTGGATCAGCACGCGGGAGTGTGGCAGGGCGAACCGCTTGCCCGGGGCACCGGCCGCCAGCAGAACGGCGGCCATGCTGGCACACTGACCGATGCAGATCGTCGACACCGGCGGCTTGATGAACTGCATGGTGTCATAGATGGCGAGACCGGAGGTCACTGAACCACCCGGTGAGTTGATGTAGAGGCTGATCTCCTTCTCGGGATCGGCACTCTCGAGGTGCAGGAGCTGCGCGATGATGAGGTTGGCGATGTGGTCGTCGATCTCAGTGCCGAGGAAGATGACCCGGTCGTTGAGAAGTCGGGAGTAGATGTCAAAACTGCGCTCGCCACGTGAAGTCTGCTCGACAACTATGGGGACCAGAGCGTTTACGTCGGGAATCATGGTGTTACTCCTCGTCTGACGCTGCAGCGTCGACGTCGTCGGTCTCGGTGATGGTGGCGCTCTCCATCAGCCACTCAACAGCCTTGCGATGCATGATTTGCTCGGTGACGACGGGGAGAAGACCCATCTCCTCCCAACGCTTGCGAGCCTCCTCGGGCGTGGCCTCGGTGCCCTCAGCGATGGTGTTGAGCTCCTCGTCGATGTCGGCGTCCGTGACCTCCATGCCCTTAGCTCGGAACAGCGCCTCGAGTGCCAAGTCTTCCTTGGCGGACTGCGCGGCCTGACCGGCGAGGTCGGTCTCGATCGTCTCGGGGGTCACGCCGGTCGCCTGAAGGTACGACTCCATGGTCATCTCACGCTGCTCGAGCATGGCCTGGAAGTCGCGAAGCATGTTGCCGGTACGCTGGCGAACCATGGCTTCGGGGGCCTCGCCCTCGAGGCGCTCTGCGAGCTCGGCCTTGAGCGCACGCTCCTTCTCACGGTCATGAGCAACCAGCTTCTGCACGTTGATGCGCGAACGCATGTCGGCACGCATCTCATCGAGCGTGTCGAAGCCCATGTTGCCGGCGAACTCATCGTCAAGGCTCGGCAGGACCTTGGCCTTGACCTCATGAACGGTCACGTCAAACTGGGCGGTCTTGCCAACGAACTCGGGGTTGGACGAGGTGTCCGGTATCGCGAACTCGACGCGAGTCTCCCCGCCGACCTCGATGCCGACGATGCCCGCGTCGAACTCCTCGGGCATGAGCCCCTGGCCCATCTCGTACAGGTACTTGTCGACTTCGTTGCCCTCGTAGGGCTCGCCATCGACATAGCCGACAAACGAGATCAGCGCGAAGTCGTTGGCTGCCAGCGCACGGTCCGATACGGGCTCCAGCGTGGCAAAGCGATCCTGCATCATTGTGACCTGCATCTCGATCTCAGCATCGCTGGCCTCTTTCGAGGGGACGCTCACCGAAAAATCATCGGTGCTCGTGAGGGTAAGTTCCGGGCGAAGCTCGACCTGTGCGGCGTAGGTGTAGTCCTCGCCTTCCTTGACGGTGTCGATCTCATCCATCTCAGGAGCGTCGATCGTGCGGAGCTCCGCGGCATCGATTGCGCGAGGGTACGAGTTGTTCACGAGATCCTCGGTCGCCTCGGCGAGTACGTAATCACGACCCACGTAGTTGTCCACGACGGCACGCGGCGCCCTGCCCTTACGGAATCCAGGGACACGAACCTTTGCACCGAGCTTGGAGTAGGACGCCGCGATTGCAGCATCGACCTCGTCGGCGGTGACGGTGACGGTGATCTTGACGTTGGTTCCTTCGAGACGCTCTACGCTGGTGTTCAGCACAGGTGGATCCTTTCCGTGAATGACGTGCCGGTACCGGCCGGCTGTTAGCTACAAAGTTGGTGCGGGCGAGAGGACTTGAACCTCCACGGGTTGCCCCACAGGAACCTAAATCCTGCGCGTCTGCCAGTTCCGCCACGCCCGCACGCAAAACGGCTTCCCATCATACCAAACGGTGTGACATTGATGCGCGCCCACCGACACGTGACGATTCGCTCTCGCCGCGAGGGGCGCGAGCGATCAGGAATCTGCATACAGGAACACATGCGTAGCGTACTCGTGTGACACCTTAGGTGAACACAAGAAGCCCCAGACCCGAGGGCCAGAGGCTTCTGTTGTGTACATGGTGGGCCGTATAGGGATCGAACCTATGACCTTGGGATTAAGAGTCCCCTGCTCTACCAGCTGAGCTAACGGCCCATGTGACGCTTGAACATAATAACCGCGTCTATCGAATTATCAAGCCATATGGGGTGGGTAACGGGGCTCGAACCCGCGACCTTCGGAGCCACAGTCCGACGCTCTAACCAACTGAGCTACACCCACCATAATGGCTATTGGCACGCCCGGAGGGAGTCGAACCCCCGACCTAGAGATTAGAAGTCTCCCGCTCTATCCAGCTGAGCTACGGGCGCGTTAGACGTCGATTCTGCAGGCTTGTGCCGCGAAGCGGTACGGTACCTGCGACGACGCGAGTTGTCAATGGAGCGGTCGACGGGACTCGAACCCGCAACAGTCAGCTTGGAAGGCTGATGCTCTACCAATTGAACTACGACCGCACATGTTGGTCGGGCCGACAGGATTCGAACCTGCGACCCTCTGCTCCCAAAGCAGATGCGCTACCAAGCTGCGCTACGGCCCGACACCATGTTGAGCCCGTCTCGACCGCGAGTGGCCGATGAGGAGCGAGGAACAGTGTAACGAGGCAGCCGCTCGCGGGCAAACCAATTCTCGGAACCTAGCCGACAAACTCCCCGGAAAGCACCCGACGTAGCTCACGCAGGGCCGCGCCGCGGTGCGAGATCTCGTTCTTCTCGGCAAGTGTCAGCTCGGCCATGGTGCGACCGGGAGTGGCGTCGGGCAAGAACACGGGATCGTAGCCGAAGCCGCCATCGCCGCGCGGCTCGAACCCGATGCGGCCCTCGCAGGCGCCATCGACGACCGTCTCAACGCCGAGGTGGTCGATGAGCACGATCGTCGAGCGGAATCGCGCCGTACGCTGCTCCTCCGGAACGTCTGCCAGCGCAATCAGCAGTCGCGAGGTGTTCTCGGCGTCGGTAGCACAGGGACCCGCGAACCTGGCCGAGTAGACACCGGGTGCGCCGTCGAGCGCGTCGACCTCGAGTCCGGAGTCGTCGGCGAGCGCCGCGAACCCGAAGCGCTCTTTGCAGGCGACCGCCTTGATGCGCGCGTTCTCCTCGAACGTCTCGCCAGTCTCTTCCGGGCTCGGCCACTCGACATCCAGCTCACCGGCGGCCGAGAAACTCCAATGCGCGAACGGAAGCGCCGAGCGTATCTCGGCAAGCTTGCCGTGGTTGCTGCTGGCGACGACCACAAGCTCGCCACCGGCGTCGGCCGGTGCCATGCGGCCGTTCTCGGCGGGGCCCGGATCAGAACCCGTAGGCATCGATGTCTCCTTCGAGGATCTCGCGCTGGATGGCCTGGAGCGCGGTGATGCCGCTTGCAGCGAGGTCGAGCATCCCATCGAGGCGCGCGCGGTCGAACGGCGTCTGCTCGCCGGTTCCCTGCACCTCGATGAACCGACCCTTGCCGTCCATGACGACGTTCATGTCGACCTCGGCGATGGAGTCCTCGGTGTACTCGAGGTCGAGGAGCAGCTCGCCGTCGACCATGCCTACACTCGTCGCGGCGATCTGCTCGATGAGCGGGATCGTCGCGATCTTGCCGGCGGCCTGCCACTGGGTGAGCGCATCGTGAAGCGCGATGTAGGCGCCGGTGATGGAGGCGGTACGCGTGCCGCCGTCGGCCTGGAGCACGTCGCAGTCGACGGTCACGCTGACCTCTCCTCCCAGCCCGCCGTGGTCGACGACGCTACGCAGCGAGCGGCCGACCAGACGCTGTATCTCGTGCGTGCGACCCTTGGGGCCACCCGACATGCTTTCACGCCGCATGCGCGTGTTGGTGGCCGCTGGCAGCATCGCGTACTCGGCGGTGATCCAGCCTAGTCCACTGCCGCGGCGCCAACCGGAGACGCCCTCGGTGATGTTGGCGGCGCAGAGGACCCGGGTGTCGCCGAGCTCGAAGATGCAGCTGCCCATCGCGTGTTTCAGATAGCGACGGGTGACTCGGACGGGACGCAAAGCGTCAGCGGCACGGCCGCCAATACGTGGGGACATCGCGAAACCTACTCTCTTCAGTCGCGCCGTCAGCCGGCAGCGATCTCGAATTCGTCGAACTCAGTAGCGACGGTGACTGATCCGCCAAACGACTCAGCGGCCTGCTCGGCCATGAGAGCGCGGTCGTTGGTCGGCCACACGTGCACCAACACCAGCTCTCCGGCTCCCGCCTCACGCGCGAGCGCACCCGCTTCGCGAGCGGTCATGTGCGGCGAGCTACCCGCGAACTGTTCCGGAAGTGTCGCCTCAGCCAGCAGGAGATCGGCTCCCTCAGCCGCCGAGAAGATCCCGTCGCACGGAGCCGTGTCGGCAGTGTAGACCAGCCGCGCTCCGTCGTGCTCGACAATCAGCGCGAATGTCGGGTCGGTGTGCTGAACGAGATGGGGCGTGACCGTGACCTCGCCGATGATGATCGGCTCACCCGGCACGAGTTCGACAGGCACGAACGCCTCGGCGAACTGGGTCGCACCGCGCTCTGAAAGCAGCAACTGCATCCGCGCAAACAGCTCGCCGGCCACATACAGCGCAAGTGGCGCGCGCGGTCCGTCCGGCGCATACCTCAGTAAGGATTGCAGGCAGTAGATGTCGGCATAGTGGTCGGGATGGTTGTGCGTGACGAATACGGCGTTGAGGCCGAGCGGATCGGCGATCGTTCCCAAGTTCGAGAGTACGCCGTTACCGCAGTCGAGCAGGATGCGTGCTCCGCCTGCCTCGACATAGTGACCCGCGCAGGCCTGACCCGCACCAGCGCAACTTGCCGATGACCCGAGAACGGTCAGGCGCACGACGCCTCCTCAGACGAAACGGCTTCATCCATGGCGCTCAGCCGAGAGTCGGCGAGCGCTTCGAGCTGTGTGATTGTAACGACGCCCACTGTACCTGTGTCCGTGCCGAACACGCGCGATCCCAGCCGCTCGAACTCCTCGGCGTCGCCTGTGGTCAGGAACTGATGATGCGGGACCGAACCCGTCGGCGCGAGATGGTCTCGGCGTGCGAGCGTCTCTGCGACCTCGCGGGCAGTCTCCGCAGCCGACGAGATGAGCGCTACACGGGGTCCGGTAACCGAGCGAATCGCCTCCGCGAGCAGCGGGAAGTGCGTGCAGCCCAGCACGAGCGTATCAATGCCACTGCGTTTGAGCGGGTCGAGGTAATCGCGCGCCATCTCATGAAACGAAGGCCGCACGAACACGCTGGCAGAGTCCGCAAGCAGGTCCTCGACCGGCCCGCTCCCCCGCCGCAATCCCTCCTCGACGATGTCGACAAAGCGCGGAGCCGCCGCCGAGAAGACCGTGACGCCGGCATCGATCGCCCGCACGCTGCGAGAATACGCCCCGGAGTCGATCGTCCCAACGGTGCCGATCACACCGACCCGACGGTTGCGCGTCGCCATGACGGCCGCCCGGGCACCCGGCTCGACAACACCGATCACCGGGACGTCGAAAACGCGCTGCGCGAGCGCAAGACCGGCTGCGGTCGCCGTATTGCAGGCGATGACGATCAGCTTCACGGGGTGTGCAGAGAGAAACGACCCGATCTGGAGCACGAATCGGCGAACCTCTTCAGGCGACCGCGGCCCATACGGACACCGTGCGGTATCGCCGAGATAGACAAGGGACTCCTCCGGCAGCGCGCGCGAAATCTCGCGAGCGACCGTCAAGCCCCCCAAGCCTGAGTCAAATACGCCTATCGGCATGCGTTCCATGAGATCAGTATATCGCCTTTGAATTGATGGGGAGATGGGGACGAATCTCCCCACTATCCTAAAGAACCCGTGTACCGCTAGCCGAGGTATTCAAGAATCGCGTCGGCGACGTCCTCAATCGCCAGTACCCTGCTTGCTGCGCCAAGCTCGATTGCCTCTCTAGGCATGCCGAACACGATGGACGTCTCCTTATTCTGGGCTATCGTGGCCGCGCCCTTGTCGTGCATGACCTTGAGGCCGTTGGCACCGTCAGCACCCATACCGGTGAGGATGACGCCGATGGCGCGCTGACCAAAGCTGCGCGCGACGGACTCGAACAGCGTGTCGGCACTGGGGATGTAGAGCTGCCCGGCGCCGCCTGGCTCGAATCGGATCGTGCCTCCATCGATGACCATGTTCAGTCCGGTGGGGGCGAAGTACACAACGCCGGGTTTAGGCCGTTCTCCGTTAGTGGCCGCAACCACTTTCATTTTCGTACCACCATCAAGCCAACTCACCAATCCGGGAATGAATCCGTCGGCGATGTGCTGGGCAACGAGAACCGGAACCGGAAGGTCGGCCGGCAGTTTGCTCAGAACGGAGAGCAACGCCGACGGGCCGCCAGTGGAAGAACCAATCGCGACGATGCGCCGCTCGGATCCGGCCGCCATCTCCTGAGCAGTGACCGCGGGTGCGTGACTCCGGCGTCCATGAATGTGCGTGATCACGCGAACGTTGGCGAGGACCTTCACCTTGCGAAGCACATCTCGGCCGATACGCTCGAGATCTGCCCACTCCTTGGGCTCGGGCTTCTTGATGACCTCGAGGGCGCCACGCTTGAGCGCATCGAAAGCGCTGCCCATCCCCTCGCCGTGTACGGACGACGAGACGACCAGAATGGGAGTCGGCGTGTACGCCATGATCTTCTCGGTCGCCTGCAACCCGTCCATCTTGGGCATGTGGATGTCCATGGTGACCAGATCCGGGCGTAGGTTCGCGACCAGATCGACTGCTTCTTCGCCGTTCTTGGCCTGCCCGACGACCTCGATGTCCGGGTCGGAGGCCAGAATCTGAGCGAGCATTTCACGTGCAACGAGGGAATCGTCAGCAATGACGACGCGTATGTGCTTCTTAGACGGCAATGCCCAGGCTCTCTGTCAGCGGATCAGGCGCTCTACGGTATCGAGGAGCGTGTCTTGATTGAACACGGACTTGGTGATGTAGGCGTCCGCACCTGCGTTGATACCCTCGGCCTTCTCTTCGTCGCGTTCGAGCGACGTGACGATGATGACCGGTATCTCGGCCAATGCGGCGTCGTTCTTGATCGCCTTTGTGAGTTCGAATCCTGTCATATTCGGCATCTGGACGTCTGTGACAACCGCATCGACGACGAGTCCGTTCTTGAGCTTGCTAAGACCGATGGCACCGTCCATCGCAGTCTCGACCTCGTACCCCGCCGCCTCAAAGATCGAGCGCTCCAGCTCACGAGTCGTAAACGAATCCTCGCAGATGAGCACCTTGCGCTGACCGACCTTCTCGGACCGCTGTACCAGACCCACCCGTTGTCCGGACCTGGTGCGCGCGCTGGCCATCAAGTCCGGCACATTGAGGATCGGCACAACCTCGCCGGCGCCCAGAATCGTCACACCGGCCACGTTTGCGATTTTCTTGAGATGGTTTCCGAGCGGCTTGATGACGATCTGCTGCTCTCCGATGAACGCGTCGACGATGAAGCCCATGCGGTGGCCCGAATAGCCGATGGTCGCAATGGGCACCTTTGACGCCGCGGTAAGATCCGACGGCACGCCTAGGATGTCGGCCAGCCGCACAAGAGGAACGGTTCTCCGCTGGCGGCGTATGACCTCGCGACCTTCGACCTTGATGATGTCACTCGGATCGACGCGCAGTGTCTCCTCGATCGAGCCCGTCGGCAACGCATAGCCCTGACCACCGACGCGCAGCATGAGCGCGCGGATGATGGCCAACGTGAGCGGAATGGTCAACTTGAACGTCGAGCCCCTGCCGACTTCCGAGTCGAGGTCCAGCGAGCCCTTGAGTTTCTCAACCACAAACTCGCGGACGACATCCATGCCTACCCCTCGGCCGGAGATCTCAGTAATGATCGCCGCGGTCGAGAACCCGGCCTCGAAGATCAGATACTGCGCCTCGCGATCCGACATGGTGCCGGCTTCGCCCTCAGTGATGTAGCCCTTGCGGACGGCACTCTGCCGCACCTTCTCAGGATCGATGCCGGCGCCGTCATCGCTGATCTCGATGACGATGCGGTCACCTTCCTGACGCGTGGCCATGTGAATCGTGCCCCTGGCCGGTTTCCCGAGTTTACGGCGCGTCTCGGGGTCCTCGATACCGTGGTCCACCGCGTTGCGCATGATGTGGACCAGCGGATCGTTGATTTCCTCGAGCACCTTCTTGTCGAGTTCTGTGTCTCCGCCCTCTATGACGAGGTCGATGTCCTTCTTGAACTGCTTCGCCAAGTCACGCACGGCGCGAGGAAACGTCTGGAAGATTGTATTGGCGGGCAGCATGCGAAGACGCATGCCTTGCTCCTGCAGGTCCGTGACGACCACCGACGTGCGTGAAACGTCGTCGCTGTACCCTTTGAGGAACGCACCGAGGTCACGGCGCGAGTCAGCGAGAAGCCCGTCCACCGCGTTGAGGTCATCGCCAAGCGCGTCCATGAGATCTTCGTGCGCCATGGCGGCGAACGCGGACTTGATGCGACCCCACGCCTGTGTGGCCTCACTCATCTGCGTCTGAACCGCACGCGCCTCGTGCACGCGCTGCTCAGCCTTGATCTGCGAGATGACGACTTCACTGATCAGGTTGAGCAGCCCATCCACCTGGCTCGTGCGAATGCGAATCGTCGCCTGTACTTTAGCTTTGAGCGTGTCATCGGTCTGCTTGGCTGCTTTACCGCCGTCCGAACCGCTGGGCTTCGCCGAATCAGCCCGAGAAGTCGCAATCTCCAGCTCTGACTCGTCTACGTCCGGGTGCTCAAGCTCGTCGGAACGCGGCGCAAGTGGGTCGTCATCGGCAGCCTCCGCATCGGTCTCGGCCGACTGCCGAGCCGTTGTGGGCTGCTCGGCTGACGGAGAGTTCTTCTTCGCCGGCTTCTTCGCGGGTTTCGAGCCACTCACACCAGCGCTCGGCACCTTTGCCTAATTGGCTAGTGCAACGGCTGCCGCGCCATTGGCGTCGGTACCATCAGCGAGCCCGGCGAGTCGCGCTTTGAGTGCATCGAGATCGAGCACGTCATCCTTGTTCACGCCGGCGTTGTCAGTCAGATAGACAATCGCATCGAGCGCCTCGAAGAAGTAATCGCTCATCTCGGGCGTGTACGCCATCTCGCGCTCTCGCACCTTCACCATGATGTCTTCGAGCCAGTGCGCGACATCGGATATCTCGATCAGCCCGACCATGCGCGAACTGCCCTTGATCGTGTGCGCATCGCGCATCATCTGATCAATGAGCTCACGGTTTCCAGGATCGTCCTCGAGCGTGATGACACCCTCGTTCAGACGCTGTAGCAGGTCCTGGGCTTCTTCCTGGAACTTACCTATGAATGCACTTCGGTCGAACTCGACCATCGTTACCGACTCTCTTCTCGCGCCATCGACCTAGTGGTCATCGACAATCTGGAAGGCGGAACCGACCTGGGAAGACTCGCGCGCCATCCCCGAGAGTGCCTCGGCGGCTGAAGCGACCTGTCGCGACCCTGCGGCGGTCTGCTGCGCGACCGCAGCCACTTCGCGCATCGCCTTGACGACCTGGTCCGTGGCGCTCTTCTGCTGTTGCGTAGCGGCCGAGATCTCCTTGGCGGCGACGGTGGTCTGCTCGACCAGGTCGAGAATCTTGTCGAGGCTCTCTCCGGTAGTGTGCGCGAGTTCCACACCCGACTGGACCTGCTTGAGCTCCTGCTCTGTGGAGATCACCAGATCGTTGGCGGAACTCTGGATCTCGGTCATGATCGTGCCGATTTCACCCGTAGACTCCACGACAGACTCCGCGAGCTTTCGAATCTCAATGGCGACCACCGAGAAGCCCTTGCCCGCCTCGCCGGCTCGAGCGGCTTCGATCGCCGCGTTGAGGGCGAGGATCTTGGTCTGGTCGGCAATCGAGTTGATGATCGAGAGGACTTGGCCGATCTGTTGGCTGCGCTCACCGAGGGCGAGGATCTTGTTGGCGGACGCCTGCGTGCGCGTCTTGATCTGCTCCATGGCGCTCAGGGTGTTGGAGACGGCCTGTTGACCGGACTCAGCGCTTCCCAGCGATGCCTCGGCCATAGTGACCACCTGGTCAGCGTTCTCGGCGATCTGACGATAGGTGCTGGCCAACTCCTCCATGGTAGCCGTGGTCTCGGAGATCGAGGCGGCCTGCTCGGCAGAACCGGAGGCCTGCTGCTCTGTGGCCGAGAGAATCTCGTTGGAGGACTGTGACAGCCTGCGGCTGGATTCCTGTGTCTGGCGGATCAGGTAGACGATGAGATCGAGCATCTGGTTGTACGAAACCGCCAGCGTCCCGATCTCGTCATGCGTCGTCACGTCCACCTTCTTGCCGATCTCGCCTTGGCACGCCAGACGAACCGAGTCGACGACGTGATGCAGCGGCCGCATGAACCGGCGGACTACAAAGAAGACCACCAAAACGAAGGCCACGAATACGAACGCCGACCCAATACCGATATACATCAGGTCCGCCGAGAACTCTGCCGAACCCGTCAGCTCGTCGCCTAAGAAGCCGAAAAACAGCGCCGTCTCAAGACCACAGACCGCCATCACGAGCAACGTGATAATGACGGTAATGCGGTTCGAGAAGCTGCCGCGATACCAGTTGATCAACTTCATGCCGTCCCCTGCCTTCGAATGCCAGCCTGACCTAAATCTTGCTCGTTGCCCCGATCGGCTCGAGAATGCGAGCCACCTTGAGTAGACCAACCATCGCGCCGCCTACGAAGACGGACCCCTCGATAAACTCAGCCTGAGCCCGGTCAATGATGCTGACAGGCGGCTCGATCGATCCATGTGGAACATCGGTGATGTCCCCGATCTCATCGACGACGACGGCCGTGGCCACCTCGTCGTTTGCGATGACGATCGCCGGTGGCTTGACGCCGTCCATCTCCTCGATGGATCCGATATGCATCATGCGGGCGGGATCGGTGACCGAAAGGATCTCACCTCGAACGTTCACGACGCCGAGGATGAAGTCAGGAACGCACGGAATCGAGGTGACTTCATACTCCTGGAAGATCTCGCGCACGGCGCCCACACCGACCGCGTACCACTCCTCGCCGATGCGGAAGAGCAGCAGCGACAGGTGGTCCAACGTCTCCTCGTCGACCTCCCGAAGCGAGAGTGACTCGGCTCGCCGTGCGAGGACTTCCTCGGCCGTTTCCGACAGGGCGTGTGCGCGCTGCGCGGAATCCATCATCACCACGCCGCCTGAATGGATTCGGCGCTCAGCAGAAGGTCTACATCGAGCAGGTAGATCAGTCCGTCTTCCATGCGGCATACGCCGATCATCTTCGACGACAACGCGTGCATGGGTGGAGCTCCCTGTAGGCAGCCATCGGGGAGTTCGAGTACGTCTTGAACCTCGTCAACTATGAGCGCGACCGTCTGGCCGCGGGTCCACGTGATGATCATGGGCGTCTCGAGCGTGTACTCGCGAGGCTCAAGCCGCACCAACCTTCGCATGTCGATTGCGGGAATGACGTTGCCACGCAGATTGATCATGCCGACAACGGCGCTCCCACCTGACGGCACATCCGAGAAGGCGACTATCTGCTGGATCTCGTTGACGCGATCGATGGGCAACGCATAGCGCTGACCCGCGAGATAGAACGCGACAGCACGCTCGATGAAGAGACACTCGCCAGCTGACTCAGCGCCCTCTTCAGAATCGAGTGTCGCTTGTGGGGATGGGGAGATATCGGGGCTCTTGGTCATGATGTCCTCACACGCTGAACCGCAGTACGCGGTCGAGTTCCTCGGCACTCACATGACCGTCTTTCACTTTTGCCAGACCTGAGGCGACCATCGGTCGCATGCCCGCAGCGAGGGCGGCGGCCTGCAGCTGCTCCCGGCTCGCCCCGACCGCGACTTCAGCGCGAACCGGTTCTGTGAACGGCAGCACCTCGAAGATTCCGGTGGCGCCGGCGAACCCACTCTTGCCGCAGTTCGGGCAACCGGTCCCCTTGCGCGTGGTCATTCCCTTGGCGGCACCGGGGATCTTGTCGCTCAGCGGCGTCTTCTGATCGCTCGAGCAGTTGGGACAGTTGGTGCGCACGACGCGCTGACCGACGCCCATCGTGAGCGCGCTGCCGAGCGAAACCGGCTCCGCACCCAGATCGAGCATCCGGCGCGTCGCCGAGGCGATGTCCGCCCCAGCGAACGTGGCGATAACGAGTTTGCCCAGCCCAGCGGCCTCGATGGCAAGATGCACGTCCTCGACCGACTGCATCGAGTCGATCGCCATGACGTCGGTATCCTGCCGAATCCCCGCCGAGAAGTACGATGCCGCCCCCACGGGCGAACCCGGGCTGACCAGCACCTGCGCGACCGCGGGAATCTCGTACTCGATGGAGCGCTCAACGCTGTAGACGGTCTTGCCGACCGCCGCCGCGTGGCTCAGTAATGCGTAGTAGGTGCTCGAGCGACCGCCCGCCACCGGAGCAGCGATCAGCAGAATGCCGCGACCGCGTTCGACCATCGCCTGAAGCGCACGAGACTCGGCCTCACTCATGCCGAGTTCGATGAAATCGCGTGGCTGAGGTTTGGCGGCAGAGAGCGAGAGTACCAGTCGCTGGCCGGCGACCGTGGGAACCGAGGACAGCGTGAGCACGATCTGCTTGCCGCCGATCTCCGCGTGGACTCTGCCAAGTGCCGGTACGTCCGCTCCTACCCGACCGAGCTTGGCGTAGTTCTTGAAGCCGTCGACCAACGGACCCTGCATCGAAAGCGGCGCCGAGGATATCTTCTCGAGACGGCCCTTGATGCGGAAGACCAGGAAGAAGTCGTTCTTGTACGGAAAGAGGTGAATTCTGCTTGCACCCCGTGCGACGGCCTGCTCAAGGATGTCTGCGACGAGGACGGCTACCTTGCGGTCGTCAGCGACCGCCAACACATCCAGGTCAATGCTGGGGCGCCCCTCGGGGGCCGCAGCCTCAACGACCTCCTCTACCGTCTGCGCGAGATTCGCAACCTCGAGGTCGGTCGACGTCGGCTGAACAGCGCCCGCGACGACCACGACAGGCGAATCATCTGCAACGTCGAAAAAGTCGGCTGCGGAGATCTCGATGTCGTCGTCGAGCCCGGTAAACCCTGGGCTGTCCGTTGGCGCAACGGCCTCCTCGGAATCACCGTAGTACTGCACGATCGCGTCACGAACCGCGGGTTCATCGGCGAGTACCGCCTCGATTTCGACGTGGAGTTCTGCGGCGAGCTCATCGAGCATGAAGACGTCCTCAGCACGACCGATCGCGACCGTCAGCATTCCCTCGATCTCGAACATCGGCAGGAACCCGCGCTCACGAGCGATGGTCGCGGAGACCAAGAGGAGCGCCTCGTCATCGGGTGCGTAACTGGCCATGTCCACGCGAGGGATTCCGAGTTCGTCCTCGAGAACCGTTGCCAGCTGATCGGCGCTCAGAAGCCCGCGCTCAACCAACGCGCGCCCAGCAGCGCTCTCGGATGGGGCGACCGCTCGTGCGCCAACCAGTTGGTCGGCAGTGACGAGGCCTGTTGTGACGAGTGCGTCGAGAACGCGACCCGCGATAGTCGTCGGCTCAGCCATGCTTGCCCTTCACCTACTAGCCCTGAACCTTGGAGAGCTCCTCGGCGACAGCCGAAAGAAGCCTCTCTGGCTCGATTGGCTTGGTGAGGTACTGGTTTGCTCCGGTCCGAATTCCCGTCGCCATCGCCTGCTCCTCCGTCTTGGCCGTGAGCATGATGATTGGGATCGCCTTGTACTTCTGGTCGAACTTCAGAAGGCGGCATACGCGATAGCCGTCCAGCTTGGGCAGCATCACGTCGAGGAGAATCAGGTCGGGCATCTCGGCACGTGCGGTTTCGAGTGCCTCGGCACCGTCCGCAGCCGTGATGACCTCATAGCCTCCGGACAGGAGAATCGCCTTGATCATCTCCAGAATCGTCGGACTATCGTCGACCGCGAGGATTCGCGCGTTCGCCATGCAGAAAACTCCCCTCGTCAAGGTCATTCGTATTCATTATCGCCCTAAGGTGCGGGTGGCTTTAGCAGTGCTTAGCGCCCCTTGTCACACTCTAGCAGACTACGCTCGCAAATCTGGACGAGCAGGTCGGGTGTAAAGCCTCCCAAAAACGCCGTCCAGTCGCCTTGCGGCGCCCGGTACAGCGCCCGAATGGTGTTCTGGTATTCGCGGCACGCATCCTCGTTGTGTCCCTGCTGGCGATGAATGTTCGCGAGGTTCAAATGCGCGAGAACGAAATCGGAGTCGATGTACAGCGTCCGTTTGAATTCGTTCGCTGCTGCGACAGCGTCGCCCTGCCGAAGGTATATGACGCCTAGGATGTAGCGCCCGGGCGCCAGAAGCGGATTGATAGCCAGCGCCGCCGTCGCGTCAGCGATTGCGGCCTCGAAGTTGCCGGAATCGGCAAACCCGAAGGCACGAACCAGCAGGGCATCGACACTACGACTTTCGAGTTTGAGTGCTTGATCGGCGAGCTGGCGCGCTGCACCAGGCTCACCACGCTCGAGACTCTTGTGCGCCTCGACGACCAAGGCGGCGGCCTCAGCCTTGCCCTCGGGTGCCGGGTCCGCGGACGTGGCTGGCTTAGCCCGTGAGGGTACGCGAGTCTCCGACGATTTCAGTCTGTTACGCGTGTCCGCACCCGACTGCTCGCGCGCGAGATCCGCTGTTCGCGTCCGCGGCTTGCGAACTGGAGTCGCACCTCGGCTCGCCACGACATCGTCGAAGGAAAAGAGCCGCCGTGGGACCGGCTTGCGATACAGGAACACGCCTCCTACCTCAACCGGCTCGAAACGGTCCGAGATCGATGTGAGGGTCTCTGAATGGCCGATGAAGAGGTAGCCTCCGGGGTTCAGGGACTCGTAGAAGTTATTGACCACACGCCGAGTCGACTCGAGCCGGAAGTAGATCGTGACGTTGCGACAAAAAATCACGTCCCAGTTGGCCAGCAACACCAGCGGATAGGGTTCCTTGATCAGGTTGTGATACGAGAGGTCCACAGTGTCTCGAACGCGGCTGACCGGGCTATGCCCGCCCTTCACGGTCTCGAACCATCGCTGTGCGATGTTCTGGGGTAGCCCCGCAAGCGCTTTGGCCGGATAGACCCCGCGCTTCGCTTTCTCTAGCGCCTGAGTCGAGACGTCCGTGCCCAGCACTTCCGTGCGATACCCGAGACCGTCGAGCCCCGAGTCGAGCAGCGACATCGCCACGGTGTAGGGCTCCTCACCCGTGGAGCACCCGGCCGACCAAACCCTGAAAGATCGGCTCACTTTGGGCTTCGACTCGAGGATCTCCGGAATCACTTTGTCCCGGAGCGCGTCGAACTGCGCGGGGAAACGGAAGAACGAGGTCTCGTTGATCGTCACGAGGTTCATGAGTTCCTTGAACTCGTCCTCGTCGTGTGAGAGAAACCGGAAGTACTCCGAGTAGTCGACGAACCCAAACCGGGTCGCGCGCGTGACCAGCGAGATTCTCAGCGAGTCGACCTTGGTCTCCTCGAGGTAGATGCCCGAGTGATGGTGAATCCAGTCCCGAAAGCGCTCGAACTCCTCGGGGCTCAGATCCTTCTTCAGACTTTCGCTGGCATCGGTCACAGAGTCACTCCGTCAACAGTTCGCCCGCGGGTCCTACTTTTACGATCAGCCCGCCGGCATACATGCCATACAGTATCCGCGCCGTCTCGAAGTCGTTGTACCCGGTGAGCTCGACCAACTCGCCCACGCTACGGCTGCCATGCAAGTAGCACAGCAGCATCCACTCGCGGGGCTTGAGATGAATGTCCATCGGCTTCTGCCCGGGGCCTGAGGCCATGGCGAACCTGGTATCCAGCGACGGGATCTTATCGCGAATCTTCATCCAGGTCTCGAGCCGGCGTCCGGCCTCGGCCAGCACCTCATCAACCTGCACCGTCAATCCCAGATCGACGTCGGCGATGTCTTCGTCGGGCTCGAACCTCAGCTCGCCCTCTTCCCACCGCAGCAGGTCGAACAGCGCGGTAGCGATCTGTTCGCGGATGAACGACGCGAGCACCTCGGAATCCAGATAGCCCTCATCCACCAGAATCTGTCCGAGCTTGCGCTTGGCCTTGTCCTTCTTTTGAATCTTCATCAGACCCTGGGCCTGTCGGAGCTGCTTCTCGGAGATGATCGAGGCCCGTACAAGTCGCTTGCCGACGGGTTCACGTGGACCACCGGCTGACGCATAGAAGACCTCGCCGTCGCGGAACCCAACGATGCCCTCACCATCGGCACCATCCACGTGAAGCGTGCCGGACTTGGATCCGGACGCAAGCAAACGGAACATGTCGTCAATTGAGAAGTCCTTGAGGTTGCCCTCGAGCGCCACGAGATTCCTCCTGAGTGAATGCTGCGATATCAGTGCGACGGCCGAGCCGCTCACCGCAGCGACGTGCGACCTCGCGTTCATCGTAACACCCGGCATACGCGCTGGTAAGGATGGTTCACCTACGCAGAAGAGGCGACCCCTTTCGGGATCGCCTCTTCCAGACAAACAGTATGTCTGTGGTCCGGTGCTACTTGCCAACGACCTTGGTGGCCTGCAGCTTGCCGTTCTGACCGGTGGTGACCTCGAAGGTCACAGCCTGGCCCTCATCGAGGGTCTTGAAGCCATCGCTCTGGATCTCGGAGAAGTGGACGAACAGATCGTCGCCATCCTCGCGAGAGATGAAGCCATAGCCCTTGTCAGCGTTGAACCACTTAACTGTACCTTCAGCCATTCTAAACTCGCTCTCCTGCCCCGCAGGGCAAAAACTAAGCGGCGCGAACGCCCGCAATTATTCGCGGATGTCACGCCGCAAATCCGGGTCCCCTTCGGACCCAATGCGGAGACTATAGCACGGATGTACAGATGTGCGCCAGCGCAATCCCCAACTGTGCAATCCCGGTACGCCGACACCGTCGGAAGGGGTACGCTCTTCTCGGATGCCGGCGATGGGCAATCGGCTTGACCGGCGTGTCATGAACGGAGCCCCACGATGCACACCAACCCACGGGCCAGCAGTGTGACGCCGGCGTCCCTCCGGCAAGATGGTCCGGTCGTCGTCGTTGTCGGAGGCGCGAACGTGGACTTGCTAGGCGTGGCCTGTGGCCGACTCAATGCGGAGGACTCGAACATCGGCCGCATCTCTGAGTCACCGGGCGGAGTCGGTCGCAACATCGCCGAGAACCTCGCGCGGCTGGGAGCGCGACCCCACCTCGTCTCGGCGTTTGGCACCGACGCACATGGGCGCTGGCTGCGCGACGAATGCGTGCGCGACGGGATAGACGTGGGGGATTCCTTCGATGTGGCCGACGTTCCCGGCTCGCGTTATCTGGCGATCTCCGATTCCGGAGGCGACATGCGCATGGCACTCAACGACATGCGCGCGCTCGACGCCATCACCCCCTCCGCGCTGGCCGGACTCGCCCCGCTGCTGGACCGTGCAACGGTCGTGGTCGCCGACACCAACATCCCGGCAGAGACACTGACTTGGCTCGCGCAGAATTGTGTTGCGCCTTTGCTGATAGACCCGGTCTCCTCGGCAAAGGCGATACGGATCTCATCGCTGCTCGACCGGGTGTATGCGCTGAAGCTCAACGTGCTTGAGGCGGGAGCTCTTCTGGGAGAGACCCTCCGCGCCGAAGACGGCGACGCCTGTGAGGCTGCCGTTCGGGAGCTCGTGGCCGCCGGCGTGCAGCGGGTATTCCTGACGCGCGGCGCTGCCGGAGTGCTCGCGGCCGACGCTACCGAAATTCTGTCGCTGCCCGCCCCTCGCGTGACGATCGCGAACGTCACCGGTGCGGGCGACGCCTTCTCGGCAGGAGTCGCCTATGCGACGCTGAGCGGACTGTCGCTGCGAAGCAGTGCCGAAGTCGGCTCCGCAATGGCAGCCTTGGCCCTTGCGAGCGAGCGCACGGTCAGCCTGGCCGTCGATACCGCCACTATCCAGAACGCCCTCGAAGGAGTCGTGAATCCCTGATGCTCAACCATGTGGTCGTAGCACCCGAAGTCGCCGAGGCCCTACGCGATGGCCGACCTGTCGTCGCGCTGGAGTCGACCATCATCAGTCACGGCTTCCCCTACCCCGCCAACGTCGAGTGCGCATTGACCGCCGAGAAGATGGCGCGTGACGGCGGCGCCGTTCCGGCGACAATCGCGATCATCGGGGGAGCCATCCGCGTCGGGCTGACCGCCGGAGACATCGAGTATCTTGCGACCGCGAGCAACATCACCAAGGCATCGCGGCGAGACATCGCCACGCTGGTGGCGTTGGGTGCGGACGGCGCCACCACGGTTGCCGGCACGATGCTGGTGGCCGCACTAGCGGGAATCCGCTTGTTCGCGACGGGCGGCATCGGCGGAGTGCACCGCGGTGGCTCGGAGACCATGGACGTCTCGGCCGATCTGCTGGAACTCGCGCGCACGGACGTCACCGTGGTGTGTGCCGGTGCGAAATCGATTCTCGACCTGGGTCTCACCCTCGAGGTGCTCGAGACTCATGGCGTACCCGTCCTGGGCTATCGGACCGATGAGTTCCCGGCGTTTTACAAGCGCAGCAGCGGATTCGGCGTCGACCAGCGTCTCGATACCGCCGAGGAGATAGCGGCTCTGCTGCGCGTCCGCAGGGAGCTGGGCATCCACGGCGGCGTGCTGGTGGCGAACCCGATCCCCCCCGAGTATGCGCTCGACCCGGAGACAGTCGACGGGTGGACAGCCACGGCGCTCGTGGATGCCGAGAAGGCCGGCGTACACGGCAAGGCAACCACGCCGTTCCTTCTCGGCAGAATTCACGCGCTCTCTTCAGGCGCGAGCGAGGAAGCCAACAAACAGCTGGTATACAGCAACGTGCGACTCGCGGCGCAGATCGCGTCAGCGCTGTAGGGCCCTACTCCCGCCCGGAGTCTTCGCCGGTGAATGCGGCCGAGACCGCGCTCATGCGCTGCTCCATCGCGGCGATGCGCTGCTCGAGTCCTGCGACTGCCGCGTCATCCAGGACTCCGGTTCCTGCCGACACCGCGACCGCCGCCGCTTCGCGGTTCTCGCGATTGCGTACGAACTTGAGGTACCCAAGACCCAGAGCCACAGCCAGTGCGAACACCACCACCACAAAGCGCGCCGTCGAGTTGCCGCTGAAGATGACCCAGCCCGCTCCATAGAGCATGGTGAACAGCCCGCCCAGCAGGAGCCCGTTGGAGATCACACGCAACTGCTCACTCCTGATGAGCGAAATACCCATCACAAATGTGGCGAAGAGCACGAGGATGATGCTCGTATTGCGGGCCCATCCCTTCATCTGGGTGTCGATCTTGTCCTGCAGCGCGTTCTGCTTCTCCTGCAGTCTCGCGAGCTCGGCCTTATCGGCTGCGCTGGTAACGCCGTTGGAGCTCTTGATGTTGATCGTTTCCATCTGCCGCTGGATCGCGGTCATCTCCTTCTGGAAAGTCTCGGTCGGTGACTGGTAGAAGGTGTTGACCCCCACCCCGACCACCGCGAGTACCAGGAGACCGAGAAAGAACGAGAAGATGGTCTGCAGCGCATAGTGCTGGCGCTCTGAGCTTGTGGGTGCTGTTGAGGCGGCCATGGGTTTCTCCTCGGGTTGTGAGCTTCTATGTCAATTGTACCCACATCCGCCCTCGGCGTTCACCAACAGCGCCTCGCACATTCATCTGGCATTCGTATCTAGCGCCCATGCTGGGGTTCGTAGGAAGCAGCAGTCCACCTCTCAAAGGAGACACCATGGACACCAAGCGAGTCATCACCGCCGTCGCTGCGGCTCTGGTCGTCGGAGTCGTTGCCGGCAATGTCGTTTCGGGATGGGCGGCCGCACCGGCAGCCACCTCCGCTCCCGCTGCGACGACCGCAACCGCTCCCGCCCGTCTCGGCCTGAGGCTCGGGGCCGCGATGCAGGCAGGCGGCGCTCGCCT
>JBBRWO010000010.1:0-32497 GCA_038249135.1 Coriobacteriia bacterium | reverse complement strand
TTCAAACACTGGGCACTCTCGACTACGGCGGACGACCTACTGGTTCGATTCAATCGCCCGATACTCCCAAGGTAAGTGCTTCCACCACGAATGGCTTGAGTTTCGCACCCAACTTTCCGATAAACTCATATGAACGTGTACTTCAGCCGGGCCCGACGAGTGCCGCACACCCCCGAGTGCGGTTACCACGCGTGGGATGAAGTGCGCGAGACGGAGGGTCACCAGGTGAGATCGTCCCCGAGACGAGTAGTCGGCATGCGCACGCCGGCAAGCACGAGAGGGTTTCGAGCGAGGCTGCTCGGGGCCTGTTTCTGTGTTCTCGGGACCGTGTTGCTCAGCCAGCCGATCACGGCGTTCGCAACGGGGCCGAATGCGATTCTGACTCCGACCGGATATGCGGCCAATAACGTCGCTCGTGCAGACGACACCGCCAATCAAGTCGTCGGCCTGCCGTTCAGCATGAACTGGAACGGCACCGTATATAGCCAGATCTACATCAACATGAACGGAAACGTCACCTTTGGGACCGGTTACACCGGTTACAACCCCAGCACCGCACTCGCCACGCTAGGCCAAAACATCATGGCCCCGTTCTGGGCGGACGTGGATACACGCAATACGTCCCTGGGGCAGGTTACGTACAGCAACATCAACGCGGGAAGTGTCCCGCAGGTCGACGGACGCGATGCCTTCTTCGTGAATTGGATCGGCGTGGGCAGGTACAACTCAGCGACGGCGGGCAACACGCAGACGAACTCTTTTCAGCTGGTCATCGTTGATAGATCGGACACGGGGGCCGGGAACTTCGACTTCATGTTCAACTACGACGAGATGACGTGGGATCTCGCTACGGCAAGTTCGAATCAACGGGCTCGTGTCGGCTGGGGCAGGTCCGACGGGAGCGCGTTCGAACTACCCGGTTCCGGTACCGCACAGGGCAGCACCAGTACGCTGCTCGATAGTTCGGATGCCGCCACCTCGCTCATACAAAATGCGATCAACGACCAGGGTCAACTGGGCCGCTATGTGTGGCGCGTCCGTGGGGGTACCGCACCCAACGTCCCACCGGTGATCACGGTGGTCAATCGCGTGCTGGAGGGGAATGCACCGGGCGTGTACGCAGGCTATACCGGCGCAGGCGACGTCACAGCGACCGATTCCGACGGGTCGATTGCGAGTTTCGTAAGCAACATGCCCGCTTTGCTCCCGCTCGGGGTCACGCCCGTGCTCTGGACAGCCAAAGATGATCGCGGGATGGTCGCAACGCGGACACAGACGGTCACCGTTGCCGACACGACTCCGCCGGTGCTTCCTGCCTTGAGTAGCTCGAGTCATGCCGCCGGGGTGTGGACGGGTCTCGGTACGGTGTCCGTCAACTCATCTCTTTCGACTGACACGTGTACGGGTGTTTCAGGGGTGTCTTACGCTTGGAGTCTGAACTCCACGACCGCGCCGGATACCATATTCGACGCATCCACTGCCTCAACCATGACCGTACCTTTCACTACAACAACCACGACGACCCTCGATGATCAGTCGTTTCCTGCAACCACCTGGCCTGCGGACTGGACGCGCTCGGACGCGACGTATGTGCAGATCGCCACAACGGCGGGTCGATACCACGCCGCTGCGTATGCGGCCGAGGTCTGGTCAAAGAACAATACGCGACGCACCGAGGACTTCTCCAAGACCTACGACTTGAGCGCATACAACTCCGCGTCGTTGTCCTTCTGGGATTACCGCAGTGCGCTCTCCGAAGCGCTGGACTATGAACGAGTCGAGTATTCGACTGACGGCGGCGCGAACTGGACCCAGCTGCAGCAGAACACTGGCGTGTCCGCCGCATCCGACTGGGCGCAATACACGTATCCGCTTCCGGCTGTAGCGGCTGTTTCAGTGCGATTCAGTGCGAGTGTCAACTCGAAGAATGAGTTCGTCAACTGGGATGAGATCATGGTTCTTGGAACCACCTCGACCACGACCAACCTGTCCAATGCGGCCAGAAGCGTGAGTACGACAACTACCCTCGGTGACGGCACGTGGTTCTTCAATCTGCGCACACGCGACGTGGCTGGGAACTGGACCGGTACCCGCAGCTTTGGTCCCGTTCTGATCGACTCAGGTCCTCCGGTCACTACGAGCAATGCGCCCAGCGGCTGGTCGACCGCGACCGTCAACGTCTCGCTCACCGCTACCGACACCGGAAGCGGTGTCGCCTACACGCGCTCCAAACTGGACGCCGCCGCGGTAGCGACCTATACGGCGTCTGTCCCAGTTTCCACCGATGGCACGCACACGCTCCTCTTCTGGTCCGTTGACCTGCGCGGCAACGTCGAGGCGACGAAGACCGCAACCGTGCGTGTCGACAAGACGGCGCCGACAGTGCCCGGGGGGCTCTCGGCGAGTTCGGTGAGCACCTCGTCAGTCGAGGTGACGTGGACGGCATCGACCGACGTCATCTCCGGCATGTTCGCCTACGGTGTGTACCGAGACGGGTCGCTCATCGCGACTTCCTCGGCAAACACCTACACCGCCACCGGGCTCAATCCCGGGCAGACCTATGCATTCGCGGTAGCAGCGCTCGACGTCGCCGGCAACTGGTCGGCGCGCACTGCGTCGAAGAACGAGACGCTGCCCGCGTCCGAGATCTGGATGTCGCTCAGTCCGACCAGTTTCGACTTCGGTTCGATGGATCCCGGCACCAGCTCGGCGATTACGAGCGGAACCGTCGTCACGGTGGGCGGCGTCGGGTTTCTCAACTACGACCTGACGTGCTCGGCGCAGGACTTCTCGAACACGACTACCCCGACCACGACGCCCACCATGCCCGTCGGGTTCATGACGTATGCCACGCGTGGTTGGAAGCTCACGCCTGCCACCGCGTTCACGACGGCGTCGGCACTGGTCTCCACCTCGATCGGAACCAAGTACGTGTGGCAGCATCCGTACCTGTTCGACTACGTGCTCAACATGCCTTGGACCTACGAGCCGGGCGCGTATACCACGAGCGTTCGTTTCACCGTCGTTTCGAAATAACCCACATCGCTGGTAGACCGGAAACCTCGGCAGGGTACACTTTCCTGCAAGAACTCCGGCCACAGGCACAGAAGGACCGCGATGTCAGCGACGCTTGAACAGATTGAAGCTCAGGTTCGGGCGTATAACCCCGACGCGGATCTGACCGGCCTTGACGAGGCGTACGAGTTCGCGCACACCGCGCACAAGGGTCAGATGCGCAAGAGCGGAGAGGCTTTCGTCAATCACCCCATCGAGGTCGCGCTGATTCTCGCCGAGCTCCACATGGATACCGCCACGCTCAAGGCCGCGCTCCTGCACGACACCGTGGAGGACTCCGAGGCGTCCATCGATGAGGTCAGAGAGCTCTTCGGCGACGAAGTTGCCGAGCTGGTCGATGGCGTGACCAAGCTCGGCAAGATCGAGTTCGAGTCGATGTCTGAAGCGCAAAGCAATAATCTGCGCAAGATGCTCATCGCGATGGCCAAGGACATCCGGGTCATCCTGATCAAGCTCGCGGATCGGCTGCATAACATGCGCACACTTGCGGCACTGCCGGAAGCGAGGCGCATCGAAAAGGCGCACGAGACGATGGACATCTACGCGCCGCTCGCGCACCGGCTGGGAATCTCGAGCATCAAGTGGGAGCTTGAGGACCTGGCGTTCTACTACCTCGAGCCGCACAGGTTCCATCAGGTCAGCCGCATGGTTGCCGAGAGTCGCAAGGCGCGCGAAGACTACCTTGCCAAGGTCATCGATCAGCTGAATGACGAGCTTTCTGCCATTGGCATCACCGCACGAATCTCCGGACGGCCCAAGCACCTCTACAGCGTCTACCAGAAGATGTCCCAGAAAGGTAAGGACTTCAACGAGATCTACGACCTCATCGCCCTTCGCGTGATCGTCGACTCGGTGAAGGATGTCTACGGGGCCCTCGGCACGGTCCACAGTATCTGGAAACCGGTGCCGGGCCGCTTCAAGGACTACGTCGCGATGCCCAAGTTCAACATGTACCAGTCGCTACACACCACGGTCATCGGTCCCTCGGGCAGCCCGCTGGAGATTCAGATTCGCTCGGAGGAAATGCACCGCACCGCCGAGTACGGTGTTGCGGCCCACTGGCGCTACAAGGAGGGCACGCGTGGCGACGACGCGTTCGACGAGCGCCTTGCGTGGCTGCGTCAGATGCTGGAGTGGCAGACGGAGCTCAAGGATCCGCGCGAGTTCATGGAAGCGCTGAAGATCGACCTCTTCGAGGAGGAAGTGTTCGTCTTCTCGCCCAAGGGCGATGTCATCTCGCTCAAGCGCGGGTCCACGCCCATCGACTTCGCGTACGCGATCCACACCGAGGTCGGCAACCGATGCGTAGGGGCCAAGGTCAACGGCTCGATCGTTCAGCTTGGCTACGAGCTGCAGATGGGCGACCGCATAGAGATTCTCACCAACAAGAACTCGCACCCGTCGAGGGACTGGCTCAACATCATCAAGACCTCCTCGGCGAAGAGCAAGATCCGCAACTACTTCAGCAAGGCGACGCGCGAGGACGATCTGGTTCGCGGCCGTGACGAGCTTGCAAAGGTGATGCGCAAGCACGGCCTCGGCATCGGCAGCAAGGCCGCCGAGAAGGCGATCGATGCGGTCACCCAAGAGATGAACTATGCGCACGCCGAGGACATCCTCGCCGGAATCGGTGCGGGGAAGCTCTCGGCCAAGCAGATCGGCACCAAGCTGCTCAAGCTTATGGCCAAGGATGGCGACGTCGCGAAGGTCGAGCCGACGGAGCCCGAGTTCCCGCTTTCGCAACCTATGATCGCGCCGCGCTCGAAGCGCAGGAAGTCCGGCGGCGGCGTCAAGGTCAAGGGGATCGACGACGTGCTGGTGCGGCTCGCGAACTGCTGCCATCCGGTGCCGGGCGACAAGATCATCGGCTTCGTGACGCGTGGTAGTGGCGTGTCGGTCCATCGGCTCGACTGCCCCAACGCTCGCGAATTGCTCTCTAGCCCCGAGCGCATCATCGAGGTGGAGTGGGATCTGGGAACCGAGACCGCGTTCCAGGTGGAGATCTTCGTCGAGGCGATGGATCGACTTCGTCTGTTGCAGGATGTGACCTCGACACTGGCGGAGTCGGGCGTTAACATCCTGGCCTCATCGACGACGACTCATCGTGATGGCCTCGTTGACATGCGCTTCCTCTTCGAGCTCGGCGACCTCTCGCGTCTCGATCATATCCTCCGAGAACTCCGCACGTCGGAGGGCGTATTCGAGGCTCGTCGCATGCAGCCGGGAGAGGGCACCCAGAAGCGCCGAGGGGACCGCTGAGATGCAGGTGACGCGATTGATCCTCGGGCCGCTGGAGACCAACTGCTGGATCGTTGGAGACGACTCCGAAGGGCCGCGCGCCGTCATCGACCCCGGCGGCGAAGCCCCACGCATCATAGAGGCACTCGACGGCGCGTCCGTTGCCTACGTGGTGCTCACGCACGCGCACTTCGACCACATCGGCGCTGTCGGTGACCTGCTCGCCGCAACCGGTGCACTGTTGGCGGCGCACGTCGACGACGCTGACTCGCTTGCATCGGCCGAGACAACCGGAGGAGCGGCGTTCGGCTTCAACCACACCGCGCCTGCGCCGGACGTCCTCCTCGCCGACGGGGATACGCTTGGAGTCGGGGGAGTCACTCTCACAATGCTGCACACGCCGGGGCATACGCCCGGCGGCATGTGCGTGCTGGCAACGGACCGGTCGGGCGCGGTGCAGCTCTTCTCGGGAGACACGCTGTTCTCAGGGAGTGTGGGGCGCACGGACTTTCCTGGTGGCGACTCACGTGCGCTGTCGAGGTCGATCGCGCAGAAACTCACCCCACTGGCACCATCAACCGTCGTGCATCCTGGCCACGGACCGGACACCACGATCGCCCGCGAGTCGCGCCTCAACCCGTTCTGGCCCCGCGCCTGAACTCAGCTGATCTCGACGCGGTTGCGTCCTGCGTCTTTCGCTGCGTACAGCGCTTCGTCGGCTCGCGCGAAGAGCGTCTCGGCTGTGTCACCGGGCCGAGAGAGCGTGGCCCCGACACTGGTGGTGACCACAATGAGGTCGGCACCGTGAACGATGGGGTCGCCCTTTGTGCAGGTCCTGAGTCGCTCGGCGAGCGCCGCCAGTGAGTCCGCGTCCATCTCCGGCGCCACGACGAGGAACTCCTCGCCGCCAATCCGCCCGGCTACATCGTATTCGCGTAGTGCGGTTGAGATGCGTCCTGCGATTTCGCGCAGCACGGAGTCTCCCGCGGGATGGCCGTACGTGTCGTTCACTCGCTTGAAGTGATCGATGTCGAGTTCGATGACTCCGAGTACGCCGGTCGTCCGCTCGGTTCGGGCGAGTTCCTCCTCAAGCCGGTGCAGCACGGTGCGCCGATTGGGGATTCCGGTCAGCGGGTCCGTAGCCGCCAGCACCTGGAGCGCAGTCTCAGAGCGCTCGATACGAGAGGCCATCCGCGATATGAGCCAGTAGCCGACTGCCCCTCCCCCCACGATGACAAGAGCATAGATGCCGAGAAGCGCAAGGCCGCCCTGGATGATCGAGCGATCCAGCGAGGCCAGCGGGAGCGTCAGTGATAACGCGCCGCGAACATCACCCACCCGATAACCCTGCGCTCTGTGACACCTCAGGCAACCCACTTCTACCACGAGCGGACGCATCATGCGCAGAACATGGCCGTTGGGTCCGTCCGTGGTCATTGAGACCTCTCGGCGGTCGGACTCAAAGCCCTCAAGGACGGATCGCTCCCAGGCGTCAGGGGCGTTCTCGGGGTTGATCAGCTCGAGGCTCGTGAGGCGGAACCGGACAGTGCCTGCCTCCACCGCGAGTTGGGACAGTTCGTTGGTCATCACTGCGGGATTACGCAGGGTGAGACGCGTTCCCGAGACGGTGCTTGTGTCTGGCTCGACTCCGAGCTGGCGAAGATACGGGTTGGTATGTGCGCCCGGTCCCTTCACGACCCAGACGCCTCCGTGCATGGCGTTCCAAGTGCGCGCGTTCGTGACGAGGTCGATGTAGGACGTCGCCTGCTCACGCGCGCTTGCCTGCACGAGGACGATCGTTCGCCAGAATATGCCGATGAAGACAAGCGTCGTGAATACGAACAGCGCGATGGTGACCTCGAGCGCGAACGAGCCGACTGGCGGCTTGGCGGTGTCGGATCCCTCGGGTCGTGTCATCTCGGTGGCTGCGCTCCGTTCTTGTTTTGGTGTCCGCACACGTCCCGGCGCTCTCGAAGCCTAGACCGCTTCTTCGTGCTTGTATTCTGCCTGTGCGGCGCGTGGCGCGCAATTGGTCCGCGCGGTACACTGACGCCCTGCAATCTCGTCCCTTCGCGAAAGGTTGAGCCACGCCGTGAGCATGAACGCCCGCGCTCCCAAAGGTACCGCCGACATGCTCCCGCAGACCGCACGGGTCTGGGAGCACCTCAACCGCGTGGCGCAGGAGCTCTTCTCACGTTACGGCTATGAGCCGATCTACACTCCGATGTTCGAGCATACCGAGGTGTTCACTCGCGGCATCGGCGAGGCGACGGACGTCGTCTCTAAGGAGATGTATACGTTCGAGGATAAGGGCGGCCGCTCGATCACGCTGCGTCCTGAGGCCACGGCGAGCGTCGTGCGCGCTGCCCTCGAGCACAGTCTGACCGGCAACGGGCAGTTCGCGAAGGTCTATTACGCGGGTCCGATGTTTCGCTACGAGCGCCCGCAGAAGGGCCGGATGCGCCAATTCTGGCAGATTGGCGCTGAGCTTCTCGGCGCTGCGGAGCCTTCTGCCGACGCTGAACTGATCACACTGCTGTGGCGCTTCTTCGAGGCGTGTGGGATCCCCGCCGCCAGCATGCGGCTCCTCGTCAACTCCATGGGCGACGAGAACTGCCGCCCTGCATATCGCACCAAGGTCGCTGCCTACATCCGCGAGCACTCGGCCGAACTGTGCGAGGAGTGCAACCGCCGCGCTGAAACCAACCCTCTGCGTGCGTTCGACTGCAAGAACCCGGGTTGCCGAGAGATCATGTGCGCGGCTCCGCTGCTTCGCGACGAGCTGTGTGACGACTGCGCGACCCATTACACGGCGGTCAAGGGATATCTCGACGCGCTGGGGATTCCCTACGTCGAGGATCCGTCGCTGGTCCGAGGGCTCGACTACTACACGCGCACCGTGTTCGAGGTGCAGGTTGACGCGGGTCTGGGCAGCCAGAACGCCATCGGTGGCGGTGGGCGCTACGACCGCCTGATGCAGGAGTACGGCGGTCCTGCGACCCCGGGCCTCGGTTTCGCGCTCGGCTACGAGCGCACGGTGCTGGCCATGGAAGCCTGCGGGGCGTCGATCGATACTCCCCTGCGAGCCGACGTGTACGTGGCGCGTGTCGACGAGTCCGTGGCCGCCGCATCCTTCGCGCTCGCCGCAGCACTTCGCGATGCAGGTATCTCCGCCGAGGAAGATCACCAGGGCCGCAGTCTCAAGTCGCAGTTCAAGCAGGCCGACCGTATCGGCGCGCGCTTCGTTGCGATCATCGGACCCGATGAGCTTGCTGCCGGCACCTTCACTCTGCGCGACATGGGTACGAAAGAAGAGTCCGCGGTTCCCGTCGCCGATGCCGCTGCTGTCGTTGCGGCGGCTCTCGGGCGCTAACGCCCCGAGTCGGTCACTGCGCCCAGCCAACCGCGCCTCACCGCCGGTCGCGTATACTTCTGCAACATCCACACGCCTGAAGAGATCAACGAGGATCATCATGCTCGACGCACGCTACTCCATGCGCTCCCACGTCTGCGGCTCACTGACCGCCGAGCAGGTCGGCGAAGAGGTCACGCTCGCCGGTTGGGTCGGCAAGCGTCGTGATCACGGTGGCCTCGTCTTCATCGACGTGCGCGATCGCACCGGCATCGTGCAGTGCACCTTCGATCCCGACGCATCCGGTGCGGCATTCGCCGTTGCCGAGCAGGTCCGTCCGGAGTGGGTCGTCAAGCTCGTCGGTACCGTTCGCCACCGTCCCGCCGGCACCGTGAACCCCAACATGTCCACCGGCGAGATTGAGGTCATCATCACCTCGGCCGAGGTCCTCAACCGGTCGCAAACACCTCCGTTCGAGATCGAAGCCGGCATTGATACCGACGAGCTCACGCGCATGAAGTGGCGCTATCTCGACATCCGCCGCCCCGAGGTGCTTGCCGCGCTCCAGCTCCGCGACCGGGTCACGCAGCGCTTCCGCAGGTCACTTGAGCACCGCGGTTTCATGGAGGTCGAGACCCCCATCCTCACCAAGTCCACGCCTGAGGGTGCCCGAGACTTCATCGTCCCGAGCCGCCTGTCTCCCGGCAAGTTCTACGCGCTGCCGCAGTCGCCGCAGCTCTTCAAGCAGTTGCTCATGGTGGGTGGCGTCGAGCGCTATTACCAGATTGCTCGCTGCTTCCGCGACGAGGACTTGCGTGCTGACCGCCAGCCCGAGTTCACGCAGGTCGACATCGAGATGAGCTTCTGCGATCAAGAAGACGTCCTCTCGATGATGGAAGAGGTCATGCGCGAGGTCATGCACGAGGCCGGTCACGACCTGCCCATCCCGCTCCCACGCATCAGCTGGACCGAGTCCATGGAGCGTTTTGGTAACGACCGCCCCGACACACGCTTCGGCCTTGAGTTGGTCGACGTGTCGAGCGTCTTCTCGGCCAGCGAGTTCAAGGTGTTCGCGGGCGCGCTCGCAAGCGGGGGAGCGATCAAGGCGATCAACGCCAAGGGCGCGGGCGACTTCAGCCGCGGCCGCATCGACCAGCTCAACCAGGCTGCCATCGACGCGGGCGCCAAGGGCCTTGCTTGGGTCGCAATGACGACCGCTGGCGAGACCAAGAGCCCGGTCGCGAAGTTCTTCACCGACGAGGAGATGGCCGCTCTCAAGACAGCTGTTGCTGCCGAGCCGGGCGACCTCATCTGCATGGTCGCCGACAAGCGCTCGGTCGCCAACGACGTGCTCGGCACCCTGCGGATGAAGCTGGCGGACGAACTCGGCATCGAGCGCACGGGCTTCGCCAGCCTCTGGGTGCTCGGTTTCCCGCTGTTCACGTGGGACGACGAGGGCCAGCGTTGGGACGCGAGTCACAACCCGTTCATGCTCCCATTCGCCGAGCACGTCGACTCGCTCGAGTCGGCACCCGGCGACGCGCTCGGCTACAGCTACGACCTCGTCATGAACGGCTACGAGATCGGCGGCGGGACGCTGCGTATTCCCGACCCGGAGCTTCAGATGCGCGTATTTGCGCTCATGGGCATGTCTCCCGAGGAGGCTGCCGACAAGTTCGGGTTCCTCCTCGAGGCGCTGTCCTTCGGCGCACCGCCGCACGGCGGCATCGCGCTCGGCCTCGACCGACTCGTCATGTTGCTGTGTGGCGCACATTCGATTCGCGATGTCATCGCGTTTCCCAAGACGTCATCCGGCGGCGACCCCATGACATCTGCGCCGGATACCGTTTCTGCTCGGCAGCTCAAGGACGTGCATCTGCGCGCCGATTAATTGACAGGCCGCCGGTGTTGGCGGTGTCGGTTTCAGGCGCTACACTCTTACCAGGCTTCGCCTTGCACGTAGCTCGGCACATACGGTCGAACCAACACTTCTTCAACGGGAGCCCCATCATCCCGAGGCGTACAGGGATCCTCGCTCTGCGGGGAAGCTGGAAACCAAGGTGCGGGCACCCACCTGCCGAGGCAGGTTCACCGCGTCGAGCTGCTGCAAGGCGGGGCGTCATCGTTGCCGTCGTGAGGGAAGCAGCATGCGCAGACTAGTCGTAGCACTCATCATCGCCATACTCGCATTCACCTTGGCCGGATGCGGAGGCGGGGGAGATGAAGCAGCAGCTCCCGCCGAGACACCGGCCGCGGCGCCCGCGCCGGCGCCGATCAACCCGGCCACGGCAGGAGATGTCACCGGGATCTCCGACAACGAGCCGGATATCTTCGCGCCATTCCCAACCGGGAGCGCAATTGCCACCGATGTCGCCGAGAGCGTTGCAGATAAGCAGCCCGTGCTGATCTATTTTTACGATTCAGGGCAGTACACCGCCGCCCAGAACCGCCAGATCATCGACGCGGTCCTCGTAGACAATCGTGGGCTTGTCGATCTGTTCGCCTATGACGTCGGAAAGTACACTTCGATTGATACATCGGGCGTGATCACCGTCGACCCGGAGTTCGCCTCAGATCCCGATGCCCAGGTCGCCGTCCAGATGGCCCGTGAGCTCGGTGTCTCCTTCACTCCGTACATCGTGCTGACGGATACACAGGGCTACATCATCTGGAAGCACCGCGGACTCGCCGACAGCGCATTCTTGGAGCGTGAGGTACAGCGCGCCACGCGCTGAGCCGGGAATGGTGCGCTCACTCTTCGATGACAGCGCCGACGCTGCTCGCGCTGAAGCTGCGCCCCTCGCCGCTCGTATGCGGCCGCGATCTCTGTCCGAGTTTGTCGGCCAGCAGGCGGCGGTAGGTCCCGGCACGTGGCTACGCGGCGCGATCGACGACGATGCGCTCTCCTCGGTAATCCTGTTCGGACCTGCTGGGACGGGTAAGACCTCGCTCGCGCGTATCATCGCCGCAGCCACCAAGGGACAGTTCGAGGAGGTCTCTGCGGTCACGGGCGGCGTTGCAGAGCTCCGGCGGGCGATCGAGGCCGCCTCGGACCGGCTCGGATTCTCTGGTGAGCGGACGATTCTCTTCATCGATGAGATTCATCGGTTCAGCAAGTCGCAGCAAGACGCGCTTTTGCATGCCGTCGAGGATCGCGTCGTGATTCTGGTGGGCGCGACAACCGAGAACCCGTTCTTCGAGGTCAATGCGCCGTTGATAAGTCGCTCACGTGTCATAGAGCTGCAGTCGTTATCCGATGATGACGTGCGCGAGATCGTCTCAGCGGCGATCATCGACGGGCGTGGGCTGGGTGGGACCGTCACGGTCGTCCCCGAAGCCCTCGACGCGATCATCACGTCCGCCGGCGGTGATGCTCGCGTCGCACTGACGACGTTGGAGCTGTCGCTTTCATGTGCCGAGGTCGCAGGTGACGGCGCTCTTGTCATCACGGTTGGATCTGTCTCCGAGGCGTCGCCCACGCGGATACTGCCCTACGACAAGCAGGGCGACATGCACTACGACGTAATCAGCGCGTTCATCAAGTCGATGCGCGGAAGCGACCCCGATGCCGCTATCTACTGGCTTGCGCGCATGATTCACGGAGGTGAGGACCCCAAGTTCATCGCTCGGCGGATGCTCATTCTGGCATCTGAGGATGTGGGTAACGCGGATCCTCAGGCGCTCCTGATCGCGCACGCGGCGTTCAAGGCTGCTGAATCCATAGGCTGGCCGGAGTGCCGGATAAACCTGGCACAGGCCGCCGTGTACCTGGCTCTCGCACCCAAGAGCAACGCGTCATATCTGGCAATCGACGCAGCGCTTGCGGAGGTCCGCACCGGTCCTGCGCGCTCGGTGCCCAATCACCTGCGCGACCGCCATAGACCGGGAAGCGACGCGTATGGTGCATATCTGTATCCGCACGGCTACGAGGGCGCGTGGGTGCCCCAGCGGTACCTGCCTGAAGGGCTTGAGCGAGGGGCCTTTTACTCGGCGAATGACCGCGGGTGGGAAGCGCGTAGAACCGAGAATCTGGCGGCGCTCAGAGACACGAACGAGCGCGCCGCGCCGACCGACTCAGGCGACGAGTCACCCGCGTAAGCAGGCGCGAATCGACTGCAGAGGCACCTCGAATCGCGCGGTGCCTCTGCTACACTGACTGAACTTGGAATCGCAGCGTAATTGGGGGTCTCATGGATGCCGCATCGGTGCTGCTGATCGTGCTTCTCGTAGCCGCTTCGGGGGCATGCGGGTTCGTGATCTGGGCGGTTTTTGAACTGGTGGCGACGTTGCGATCGACGCGGAAGCTCGCCGATGATCTGGATGCCTCTCTCATGCCGCTGCTCGAGAAGACGGACGTCACGGTCGACTCCATCAATGTCGAGCTGCTGCGCATCGATGAAATCGTGACACGCGTCGAAGAGGTGACCGATCGAGTCAACTCCACCTCCCGCGCAGTCCAAGAGGTCGCAAACGCCCCGGCGGAGATCGTGAACGAGATCGCGGGCCGCGTGCGTAATGCGTTCAAGTCGCGTAAGCACGCCGCGCGGCATGCTGACTCTGCTGAGCCCACTGAGACCGCGGTCACTACTGAGACCGCCTCGATCGTCGAGACATACGAGCCCGGACCGGAAGATTCCGAGTTCGGGCGCGAAAGCACGTATACAGCCGTCTAGAGCAGGTTCACCGGAGGACTCATGCACAGCGAAACTGTCACGCTCATCGTTCCCGCCCGCGGCGAGTACGCCAAGACGGTGCGCATGACCGCCGCGACGCTCGTAAGCCGGACCGAAATGAACTACGACGAGGTTGAAGACGTGCGGATGGCCGCCGACGAGGCGTTCGTGTACGCGGTCGAAACGATGGAGCCCGGTGCCGACGTGCGATTCGAGTTCCAGATCATCGGTGACCTTCTGACCATCGATGTCAGCCTGGGTACCAGTACTCGCAGCACGACTGACGAAGCGGAGCGTTCTGCGACGTACGCAACCTTCATTCTCGAGTCGGTATGCGACAGCTATCAGTTCGTGAGTGATGACTCGGGCGCGCACCTTCGCCTTACCAAGCAGGCCGGGGCAGTCCATGCCGGCTAGGGGCAGCGTTCCCAAGCAGTCGCGTCGGCTGTCTTGGGACAAGGTGTACACCAAGAAGCTGTTCAGGCAGTACCGCCTAGAGGGCGATGAGGACGCGCGCGACGAGCTCATCACGATGTACCTCAATCTGGTGAAGTACCTGGCCAGCAGGTTTCGCAACCGCGGAGAGCCCATCGACGATTTGGTGCAGGTCGGCACTATCGGCCTGATCAAGGCGATCGACCGCTTCGATATCGAGCGTCAGGTCGAGTTCACAACATACGCGACGCCCACTATCACCGGTGAGCTCAAGCGCTACTTCCGTGATAAGGGCTGGGCCATCAAGGTCCCGCGTCGCCTCCAGGAACTTTCGTTTAAGGTCAGCCAGGCCGTGGATGCGCTCACACAGCGCAACCAGCGGTCACCTACCATCGCGGAGATCGCCGAGTATCTGGACGTGACTTCTGACGAGGTCCTCGAGGCGATGGAGACCAGCGAGGCGTACAACTTCGTTTCGCTCGAGACCGATCGCGGCGGAGATGGCTCGGACTCGTTCTCGATCCTTGAGTACGTGGGGAAAGACGACGTGCTGATGGCGATGGTGGACGACCGAACCACACTTTCCGCGGCGTTCCAGCACCTGACTCCGCAAGAGCAGCGCGTGCTTTACCTGAGGTTCTTCGTCGGCCTCACCCAGACAGAGATCGCTCAGAAGCTGGACATATCGCAGATGCAGGTCTCCCGCTTGCTTCGACGCACACTGCGAGTGCTCCGCGAGAATATCGTCAGAGACTAGGGGCGGCGGTTCGATGACCACACCTCAGGCACGTTATTCCCAATGGAGAACCACGGCTATGATCGCGTGGGCGATCATCGGCATACTTGTGCTCCTCGGGGCGGCGCTCATGGCGTTCGGTCGCATCTCCTCGGCGTTCATTCCGTTCGTCATCGCTTTCGTGTTCGTGTTCCTGCTCAACGGTCCGGTGAAGATGCTCGAGGCGAGGGGCATGAAGCGCGGTCTCGCCGCGTCACTCGCCCTTGTCGCGGGCATGCTTCTGATTGCCGTGCTGGTCACCGTTCTCATGCCGGTCATCACGGGGCAAGCGGTCGCTTTCGGCCAGAACATTCAAGATTACGTCAATTCGCTCGACGGTCTGGTTGCATCACTCCAACAGCGGTATACGGCGATGCAGTTCCCCGATTGGATTGCGGCGTTCCTGGCCACCGGGTCGACTCAACTCTCGCAGGCTGCGGTTAAGGTCGGCAACAGCCTCGCTGGCTCGCTGGTCAGCGCGGGCGGTGGCCTGGCCAACGGCGTGTTCGACGTGCTGCTGGCACTGATTATCGCGTTCTGGACGCTGCGGGACCTCCCCAAGATTCGCGAGGAGATCGAGTTGCTCGCAGGCCCCCGCTACTCGGCGGATGTCGAGCACCTGATGGCGACCGTCACCCGTGTTGTCGGCGGCTACCTCAAGGGCCAGTCCATCGCCTCGGTGTGCACGGGCCTGCTTGCGACCATCGGCCTGGCGTTCATCGTTCCGCAGTACGCGGTGCTCTTGGGTATCGTGACCCTGGTTTTCAATTTCGTGCCTTACGTCGGTCCTTTTGTCGCTGGCGCACTTGCGGCGTTCGTCGCGCTCGTCACAGCCGGACCGCTGTATGCCCTTCTCGCGATAGCCATCATCGTGGCCGCGCAGAATATTACTGACACGCTCATCACGCCTCGGATCATGTCCGAGCAGGTCGACCTGCATCCGACCCTCGTGATATTCTCGCTGCTCGTGGGAGGTACGCTCTTTGGGATCGCCGGCATGATTTTCGCCATTCCCGTGGCAGCCACCCTGAAGGGGCTGTTCGTCTACTACTACGAGCGGCATTCCGAGCGCCAGATCACCACGGAAGACGGCGCGTTCTTCAGGACCCCCGCATGTGACCCCGAGAATCAGTCGGACACCACCTGTGAACCGGCCGAGGACGATTCGTCCGACGCATAGTCTCGATGCGCGGTAGAAGGAGCACCTGAACGTGAAGTCAGCAGAGATCCGAGAGAGTTTCCTTTCGTTCTTCGAGAGCAAAGGGTGTCGTCGACAGCCGTCGTCGTCCCTGATCCCTGACGACCCGTCACTGCTTCTTACCAGCGCTGGCATGGTGCAGTTCAAGCCGGTGTTCCTCGGCGTCACAAACCTCGGGTTCACCCGTGCCACCACTGTGCAGAAGTGCGTGCGCACCACCGACATCGACATCATCGGCACGACGGGCCGCCACCACAGCTTCTTCGAGATGCTCGGCAACTTCAGCTTTGGCGACTACTTCAAGTCCGAGGCTGCGGCCTGGGCGTGGGAGTACTCGACCGAGGTGCTCGGGCTCGACCCCGAGAAGATCTGGATCACCATCTACGAGGACGACGACGAGGCCGAGGTCATCTGGCGCGACGAGGTCGGCATCCGCCCGGAGCGCATCGTGCGCATGGGCGCCAAGGACAACTTCTGGTCGGCAGGGCCCACCGGTCCGTGCGGACCGTGCTCGGAGCTCTACTACGACCAGGGTCCCGAGGTCGGCTGCGACAGCCCCACCTGCGGTGTCGGCTGCGATTGCGACCGCTTCTTGGAGTACTGGAACCTCGTCTTCATGCAGTACGACCGCGCCGAGGACGGCACGCTGACCCCGTTGCCACGCCAAAACATCGACACCGGCATGGGCCTTGAGCGCATCGCGGGCATCCTGCAGGGCGTCACCTCGAACTATGAGACCGACATCCTGCGCACGCTCATGTCCCTCGCCGAGGAGATCACCGGTGCGACCTACGGCGCCGACGAGAAGATCGACACTTCGATGCGCATCATCGCGGATCACGCTCGCGCGGTGGCCTTCCTCATCGCTGACGGCATCATCCCCAGCAATGAGGGCCGCGGCTACGTGCTGCGACGCCTCCTGAGACGTGCGGTGCGTCACGGCCGTATCCTCGGCGTGGAGGACGTATTCCTCACGCGCCTCATCGAGCTGGTCATCGAGCTGATGGGCGAGGCGTACCCGGAAATCGTCGAGCACCGCGAACTCATCACCCAGATCGTCTCCAGCGAAGAAGAGCGCTTTGGCACCACACTGCGCCAGGGTATGAGCTTCCTGGAGACCGAACTCGACGCGCTTGCTGCCGCAGGCAACGGACCTCTCGACGGCACCATCGCGTTCACGCTCCACGACACGTACGGTTTCCCCTTCGAGCTCACCGCCGAAATCGCGGCTGAGAAGGGCATCGAGGTCGACGTCGATGCGTTCTCGCGCGAGATGGAAGCGCAGCGTGACCGTGCACGCGCGGCGGTCAAAGACGACTCTTGGAACACCTTCGGTGGAGCCTACTCAGAGTTGCTCAAGGAGTGCGGCTCGACTGAGTTCGTCGGTTACGAGCATGACTCGGCATCGAGCCGCATCGTCGCAATCTTCGTCGATGGCGTGCGCACCGCGCGAGCCGAGGAAGGCCAGCGCGCGGAGATCGTGCTCGGCAAGACGCCGTTCTACGGCGAGCAGGGCGGTCAGGTCGGCGACCACGGCGCCATCAGCGGCCCCAATGGAGCGAGCTTTGAAGTCGAAGACACCCGCATCCCCGAGCCGGGTCTCTACGCGCACGTCGGCGTTGTACGCGCTGGAGGGTTTGCGGAGGGCGACACCGTCGAAGCCATGATCGATGTCATGCGACGCGAGCGGATTCGTCGCAATCACACGGCGACGCACCTCCTGCATTGGGCGCTCAGGCTCGTGCTTGGCGACCACGCGAAGCAGGCGGGTTCGCTTGTGCGTCCGGATCGTCTCCGTTTCGACTTCACCCACTTTGAGGCGATGAGCACCGAGCAGCTCGACAAGGTCGAGCGCCTCGTCAACGCCAAGGTGTTTGAGAACCATCCGGTTCGCGCGTATGAGACTTCAATTGTCACGGCCAAAGAATCGGGCGTCACGGCGCTCTTCGGCGAGAAGTATGGCGAGTTCGTGCGCGTGCTCGAGGTCGGCAACTTCAGCAAGGAACTGTGCGGTGGTACTCACATCGGTGCTACAAGCGAGATCGGTCTGGTCAAGATCGTCTCGCAGTCATCGGTTGGTGCCAACCTGCGCCGCATCGAGGCCGTCACCAGCTTCGACGCCTATGAGTTCATCCGTGCCGAAGAGACCGAGCTCGCCGGGGTGGCGACCGCGTTCAAGGTCCCGACCCGCGACGTGGCTGAGCGTGCTGCCGCGCTCGTCAAGCGAGTCAAGGAGCTCGAGGGTGGCTCCGAGCGTTTCAAGGACGCCGTCTCAAATGACGCGATCACGGCGATCACGGCGAGCCTCATCGACGCAGGTTCGTACAAAGTTGCAATCACTCCGATTCCTGATGCCCGGCCTGCGGGCATGCGCATCATGTGGGATGTTGTGCGCACCAAGGGCGCTGACGCCGTCGTGTTCATCGCTGCTGACGCGGATACCGGCAAGCCCATCTTCCTTGCGGCCGGAAGTGACGTCGCGGTTGCCGGTGGTTTCGATGCCGGCGCCGTGATTCGCACTGTCGCTCCCATTCTCGCAGGTCGCGGCGGCGGCAAGCCGTCGATGGCGCAGGGTGGCGGCGAGGACGCAGCGGGCATCGAGAGCGCGTTGCAGGTTGCCCGCGAGACCCTCGGCGTCGGCTAGCGGGTCGATACCCATGCGTGTGCTCGCACTCGACATCGGCGAGAAGCGCATCGGCGTGGCGGTTTCCGACCCGAGTGGAACCGTGGCCACGCCGCTGAAGGTGCTCGCGACGCAGAGTGTCTTGAGCGATTCACGGATCCTGGCGAATCTCGCCGAGGATTATGAAATTGAACTCGTCGTCGTGGGATTGCCGCTGTCGCTTGACGGGACCGAGGGCGGGCAGGCCGCCGAGGTGCGTCGAGTCGGCGCGCTCCTCGCGAAATCTCTCCCGGTTCCCTTCGAGTACTACGATGAGCGGCTCTCTTCGACCGCTGCAAAGCGGGCCATGACCGACGCGGGCATCTCGGACAAAGCGAAGCGGGGAAGTATCGACATGGTCGCGGCATCCCTGTTCCTTCAGAGCTTCTTGGACTCACGCCGCACTGCGAGCGCGGACGGCGAATGATGTCTGCGGAGAAGGGGCCGGCTAGACAGAGCCATCGGCGCACCGCCGTCACCGTGCTTGGTGTTTCGGCTGCCGGAATCGCCCTCGTGGTCGTGGTCGTGCTAGCGGCGGCCGTATGGGCGGTCTTCTTTGCGAGTTCGAATACCGGAGTGGCGGGCGATCCTGCGCAGATTGAGGTGACCTCCGGTATGAGCACGGCAGAGATTGCTCGCGCCCTCGTGGAAGCCGGAGTGATCGGAAACGCGAACTCGTTTCGTGTAAGGGCGCGCCTCAGCGGCGAGGACGGCAAGCTCAAAGTCGGTGTCTACGATTTGACGAAGGCGATGTCGAACCGCGACGCGCTCGATGCGCTCCTCGCCGGACCGCGAGCGAAGTACGTCTCGGTGACCATTCCCGAAGGGTACGTTCTGACGCAGATCGCGGAGCGTCTCGAGAACCAGGCGGGCATTCCTCGCGCGGAGTTCCTCAGGCTCGCCAAGGAGGGAGCCGTGGAGTTCGTGAATGGACACCCGTATCTCTCTGACGTGTACGAGGGGTCTCTGGAGGGGTACCTGTTTCCTAAGACCTATCGGATTCGCGCCGGCTCAAGCGCTCGCGACGTGATCGAGATGATGCTAGCCCAGTTCGATACCGAGATACGGGCGGTGGACACCTCAAACGCGGGCGCAGGAGGGCTTTCGCTGCACGAGCTGGTTGTGCTCGCTTCGATGGTTGAGCGAGAGAGCAAGCTGGACGACGAGCGTCCACTGGTGTCCTCGGTCATACACAATCGGCTGGCAAAGAATATGCTCCTCGAGATCGATGCGACCATCGAGTATGTGCTGCCAGGAAACAGATTCCGGCTCACCTATCGCGACCTACGCATTGATAGCCCGTACAATACGTATCGTCGCCGCGGCCTTCCTCCCGGGCCGATCTCGAACCCGGGTCTCGCATCGCTTCAGGCAGCGGCGTCGCCGGCGGACACGAGCTATCTGTACTACGTGCTGACTGGCAAGGATGGCTCGCATACCTTCACTGATAACAAAGCGGATTTTCTCAAGGCGAAACAGAAGTCGAAAGAGGTGTTCGGTCGATGACGAAAGAGGCTGGCGTAGTCGCACACGTCGATCAGTCCCCAGCGATTCTTGTCGAACATGCGCGCAAGGACTACGGAAAGGCGGCGGGTGCGCGCCGCGATGCGGTGTCCGACGTCTCACTCCATGTGTCTCGCGGGGCTGTCCACGGGCTGCTTGGTCCCAACGGAGCCGGCAAGACCACGACGTTGAAGATGCTTCTTGGACTTGTGCGGCCATCGGGCGGACGGTTCGAGCTTCTCGGCGTCCCGGCGTCTGCGCCTGGTGCGCGGTCCCGGGTTGGGTTCCTTCCGGAACAGCCGTATTTCCCCGGTCAGCTGACCGCCGCCGAGGCGATGACCCTCTACGGACGTCTGACCGGGCTGAGCCGCGCCGAGATAACAACGCAAACCAACGAGCTCCTGGATCGAGTTGGCCTGGATGGTCGGCAGACGACACTGCTGTCCAAGTTCTCCCGCGGTATGCTGCAGCGGTTGGGGGTCGCGCAGGCGCTTCTCGGCTCGCCCGAACTGCTGGTGCTCGATGAGCCTGCATCGGGTCTCGATCCGGTCGGGCAACGCGACATTCGCCGCCTGATGCTTGAGCTCAAGGCGGATGGTCGCACGATACTGCTTTCTTCGCATCAGCTCTCTGAAGTTGAGGCGGTCTCAGACGAGGTCACGATTCTCAATCGCGGAACCGTCGTCGCGCGTGGCCACATCGACAAGTTGCTTGCTGTTGCCGGTCGCGCCTCCGTTCGGGCTCGAGGTGACGGCCCGCTCCCGGCCGCAGTGGCACTCCTGGCGGCCGAGGTGACCGAATCCCACGACGTACACGAATTCACGATAGACGACAACCGTGTGCGTGCGGTCGTCGACGCGCTTGATGACGCCGGGTGGGCGATCATCGAGGTCGGACCCGAGCGCGCCACTCTCGAGGACTACTTCGCGCGGCTGGTCGATGCGCCGGACCATGAGAGCAACCGCAAAGACATGGCGCCCAGCGCCGGGGAGGGGAGCGAATGATGCTGGCGAAGATACTCGCTATCGCGGCGGCAGTTGTGGCAGACGCCGCTCGCCGTAAAGTGGTGTGGGTCGTCGTCGTGTTCGCCGGCGTCCTCGCAATCGCGATTCCCGCTCTGCCCAGCTACGGTGAGGGTGTGGCGGCCGCAGTCTTCCGAGAGGTGTCGATCGCCCTCACGTACGCTGCGGCTCTGGTCGTGGCGTTGTCACTCTCGGTGACCCGTATTCCGACTGAGGCCGAACGACGCACTGTGTTCAACGTCATCGCGCGCGATGTTCGTCGCTGGCACTACGTGGCAGGCACATGGCTGGGCATGTTCGCGGTTCTCGGTATGGTGATCGGAGCATTCTCCGTGGTGACGATCGGGATCGGCGTGCTGACCTATTCGGAGGTCATGTGGCGACTGCTCGAAGGCTCGCTTGCGGTGTGGCTTGAGATGGGAGTGCTGATGGCTTTCGCGGTGATGATGTCGTGCTCGTTCGGTCCCGTGACAGCCGCTGTCGGCGCGCTTTCGTTCGCGTTCGTCGGTCATGCGGTCAGCGGTCTGTTGAGCCTGCCACAAGGTGTCAGAGCCCCGTGGTACCTGCCCGGACTCGACGTATTCAACGTGATCACTCCCGTGGCGCATGGGACGGGCTTCGGGCTTGCCTACGCCGGGTCTATGGCCATGGTCTTCGTCGCCTGGATCGCACTGCTGCTGCTTGGCGGCTCCGCGCTGTTCTCGAGACGTGATCTGTGATGGAGGGTCGCTCATCCCCACTCCGATGGTGGCTTGTTGCGCTTGCGCTGGTGGCAGTCCTTCTGTCTGGGCAGGCATTGGGGACGGCGAGCGCACCTGCGGGCGCGCTAGCTTCGACGGGAAAGGTGATGGGGCAGACCGGGTTCGCATACCTCGGTGGTCTGCGTACGTTCGCCGCCGCAGTCCTCTGGAACCGGCTCGAGCCGATCTTTGACGGCTACTATGCCGGGCGCGATCTGGCCGAGCTTCCGGAGTTCTTGCCGACGATGCGACTGGTGCAGTCGCTGAACCCGCAGTTCGAGCAGTCCTACTACAACGCTGCGTGGTTCCTGTACCGGCGAGGACGCATGGATGAGGCGCTCAAAATCGCTCGAGAAGGAATCGCCAACAATCCCAGATCGGGACTGCTTCACGCCAACTATGTGCAGATGCTGATAATCGACGACAAGGTCGGCAACCTCGAGACCGCGTACAAGAGCGCCCGCATCGGGGTTGGACCGGACGCCCTGTGGATGAACGCTGATGACCAGTTCGAAGGCCTCGGTATATTCCGGGTGGTCTTCGCGCTCAAAGGCGATCAGGCGACCGTCAACAAGATCGATAAGCGTCAGGCTATTTTGCGAATCCAGGCCACACAGCCTGGGAGTGACGAGAACAAGTAACCGTCTCCCGGAGGAAACCAGCGTGTTCCAGCCCGATCTGTATGTTCGCGACCTGTTCTCGCTCGACTTGAACCTCCTGGCCGAACTCGGCGTGGACACACTTCTCGTCGATCTCGACAACACCCTTCTGCCACGCAACTCCGGGGAGGTCTCAGATGACGCCAAGGCGTGGACAAAGCGTGCGAAGGCGGCCGGCTTCCGGGTCTGTCTCGTCTCCAACAACTGGCACGCCCGCGTGGAGGCGGTCGCGAGCGAGCTCGGACTGGAGCTCGTCGCCAAGGCGGTCAAACCGCTGCCGTTCGCGTTCCTGGTCGCGCTGCGGAAGCTCGGCGCGCGCAGGGCCTCGGCCGCCACCGTCGGTGATCAGTTGTTCACCGACGTGCTCGGCGGTCTGCTGCTCGGCATGAAGACCGTGATGGTTCTGCCGTTATCTTCCAGCGACCTGCCCCACACGCTGGTGCTACGCCGTCTTGAGCGGATTGCTCTGGCAGGCAGGAAGCCTCTGCCCTAAACTGCCAGCACACGGAAAAGCATGAAGGGACACCACGCGTATGCAGCGAATCAGCGGCTCAACGAAGCTCGCTGGAGTCATCGGATGGCCTGTGGAGCACTCGCTCTCGCCGGCGATGCACAACGCCGCCTACGAGTCCCTCGGTGTGAACTGGGCGTACCTGCCGCTTGGAGTACAAGATGAGATCGGGCTGCGCCGGGTCGTGGCGGCCATTCGCACGCTCCCGTTTGTCGGATTCAACGTGACGATGCCTTACAAATCCGCTGTGGTCGAACTGTGCGACGAGGTCGCCATGGCCGCAAGCATGGCTGGGGCCGTCAATGCCGTTCATTGCGTCGACGGCCGGCTTATCGGCTACAACACCGACGGTCGTGGACTCCTTGAGTCGCTCGCCGCCGACGCCTCCTTCGACCCCGCCGAGAAGAACGTCGTGCTCCTCGGGGCCGGCGGAGCAGCAGGGTCGGCTCTCGTGGCCTTCATTCTGAGCCGCGCCGCGTCTGTCACGATCGTCAATCGCGATACGTCGCGCGCCGAGGAACTGATATCCCGAGTCGAGCCCCATCTCAAGTCCACCCGCGCGTACGCGATGGAGCTGGACGCCGCAGAGCAATACATCTCCTCGGCGGATCTGATCGTCAATGCTACGCCGCTGGGCATGAATGCCGGCGACCCGAGTCCTGTTCCGGTCGAGTGGCTGAGCTCGCACCAGGTGGTTCTCGACATGGTGTACGGCCGAGAAGCGCCGACGGAGTTGGTAGCCGGGGCAGTGCGGTTGGGAGCAAGGGCGCTCGACGGGCTCGGCATGCTGGTGCACCAAGGTGCCACCGCAATCGACATCTGGAATCAGAACACCCAGACGCGCGCCCCCAGAGATGTGATGCGGGCCGCCGCTGAGGCCGAACTCGCGGCGCGCGCCGCCAGAGGCGTAGGCGCCCCGTGATGGCCTCGAGCATGCGGCTTGGACGCCTGCTCGTCCGAGCCGACGTTATCACCGAAGAACAGCTTGTCGAGGCGACCGCATGTGCGGAGGGTCGCGCGCTGCCTCACGTACTCTCCAAGTTGGGATTCGCCACCGAGACGCGAGTTGCGCAGGCCATCGCGGAGTCGATGGGACTCGCGTTCGTCGACATCGGCTCCTATGACATCGATCCGTCCGCAGCGCTTCTGCTGACTTCCGATCTGATGAAGAAGTACGTCGTTTTGCCGGTCAAGGTCCAAGATGACGAACTCGTCGTTGCGATGGCCGACCCGGCAAACATCTTCGCCATCGACGACCTGCGCATCGTGACGGGCAAGGAGGTCCGGCCTGTCGTCGCGGTCGAGAGTGACCTGACCCAGGCGATCGACCGCTTCTCGGCGCAGCAGGCCAACGTCGGCGACATGGTGGGCGACCTGGAACAGGCGATCTCTGTTGGATCCGAAGAGGATGAGACTGACGCGGCTGGCGAGGAGTCCGCGGTGGCGCGATTCATGAATCAGGTCATCACTGATGCCATCCGCCAGGGTGCCGGCGATATCTACATCGAGCCGAGCGAGACCGAGGTCCGCGTCCGGTTCCGGATCGACGGCGTGTGCCAGGTGATCAACAAGCTGCCCAAGAAGATGCATCGGCAGCTGATCAGTCGACTCAAGATCAGCAGCGGCATGGACATCGCCGAGCGCAGAATTCCCCAGGACGGTCGGTTTGGAGTGGTGCTTGACGGTAAGGCGGTCGACTTCCGCGTCGCCGTACTGCCGTTGGTGGAGGGCGAACTCGCCGTCATGCGACTCCTCCGCCGCGACTCGATCATGATGTCACTGAAAGATCTGGGTTTCCTCGAGTACAACATGGAGCGGCTGCTCGATGCGCTCAAGCTGCCGTATGGAGCCATCTTGGTCACCGGCCCGACCGGTTCAGGCAAGTCGACCACGCTCTATGCTGCCATCAACGAGACCAATGATCCCAAGTCGAACCTCATCACCGTCGAAGACCCGGTCGAGTATCGACTCGCCGGACTATCTCAGGTGCAGGTGCATGAAAAGGCAGGTATGACGTTTGCCGCCGCACTTCGCTCGATTCTTCGTCAGGACCCTGACAAGGTCATGATCGGTGAGATCCGAGACAAAGAGACCGGCACGATCGCAATCGAAGCGGCACTGACGGGGCACTTGGTGCTATCGACTCTTCACACGAATGACGCACCTTCCGCAATCACGCGTCTCACAGAGATGGGCATCGAACCGTTTCTCTCGGCATCAGCGGTCACGCTCGTGCTTGCTCAACGTCTGTGTCGTCGGCTCTGCCCGGACTGCAAGGAGGCCTACGTTCCTGAGGCTGCCGCGCTCGACAGAATCGGCTTCCCCTACGAGCCCGGAAAGATTCCGACGCTTTACAGGGCGCGCGGATGCAAGAAGTGCAACGGAATCGGTTACCGGGGGCGCATGGGGGTCCATGAAGTCATGACCATGTCTGAGTCCCTCGAGCGACTCACGGTGGAGAACGCGAGCTCGGATGAGCTCATGCGCACAGCCATCGAGGAGGGTATGCTGACGCTTCGCGACGACGGCTTCTCCAAGATCAAGCTTGGATCAACTTCCATCGAGGAGATTCTTCGCGTCGTCGTCTAGCGACCATGCGCATTCTCAGTGCATTCTCGCAGGTCGGTTGTATCGTCGATTCACTCGTGAGAGTATGAACTACCATGTCCTCGGTGGGCTTGTGAACGCATGCCCTCACCGTGGAATTACGTGTCGTACCGGGGTTTCTCGGAGGTGCTCCTGCAATGGCTGAAAACGCATTCGGCGACTTCTTCATCAGCGACGCTGACGACGAGTTGCTTGAGGACGACGATGAGCTGGTAACCGCTCCCGTCGTGGTGCCCGGCGCGGTTCCGCAGGTCGCCGCGCCTGTAGCGGTGGCTCCGGCCCCTGCGCCGGTTGCGCCGGTACCGGCCCCTGCGCCGGTGGCAGCCGCACCTGCGCCCGCAGCGCGGCCTGTCGCGGCGGCTCGACAAGCGACCCGAGAGGAGCGTCTCGCCACTGCGCTCGACGGCCTCATGGAGGAGAACCCTGACATTCAAGCGGCCGCGCTTGTGTCGCTCGATGGCTTCACGATGGCGTCGGCGCTACCCGAGGGAATGCAGGAGGATCGCGTCGGTGCTATGTCCGCAGCCATCCTTGGCCTCGGTGAACGAGCCGCCACCGAGTTGGGGAGGGGAAGGCTGTCACAGGTATTCATCGAGGGAGATGATGGCTACGTCGTGCTGATCGCCGCCGGTGATCGTGCGGTCCTGACCTGCCTCGCGGGTACGGAGGCCAAGCTTGGCCTCGTGCTGTATGACATGCGTTCGTCTTCGGATTCAATAGCCGAGATACTCGGCTAGAGCCACTGCACGCTTGTTCCGAATCGTACGGAGCGGATTTCCACCATGGCGTTGCGCGGCAACCTCAAGGACTTCAGCCTTCCCGATGTCTTCCAGCTGGTCACTTTCAGCCGGAAGACCGGTGTGCTGCGCATTCAGCGTGAGGACGAGGCCCAGGGGAGCGTCTGGTTCCGCGACGGCGACGTCTTCTTCGCTCAATCCAACTGGCATACGGAGCCTCTCGGCGAGCGGCTTGTCCGCGCGCAACGTCTCACTCCGCAGGCGCTCGATCGTGCGCTGCAGCTTCGCGCAACCGAAGGCGAGAGCGGACGCAGGCTTGGCCAGATACTGATTGACGAGGGCTACATCACCGACAAGGTGCTCGAGTCGTTCGTCTCCGAGCAGATTCAGGAAACCATCTTCGACCTCATGCGATGGGATGAGGGCGACTTCGATTTCGAGGCGATGCCCGAGGCCGTTGAGGAAGACATCGGCCTCTCCGTCTCCATTGAGAACGTCATCATGGAAGGCAGTCGCAGGCTCGAAGAGTGGACGCGCATAAAGAAGAAGATCCCGTCGGTCGACGTCGTGTTCAAGATGGCCACCGCTCCCGGCGAGGGTACGTTCGAGATTTCGCTTAAGCCCATGGAGTGGAACCTGCTCCTGCTGGTGGACGGTACGCGCTCGGTCGCTGAGCTCGCGCACGAGACCGACCGCACCGACTTCGAGGTCGCCCGCATCATCTACGGTCTCTTCTCGGCCGGACTGCTCGAGTTCGCCACCGACGAAGAGGTCGAGCGTTTGCGCGCCGAGCGTTCCGAGCGCGAAGCCAAGCTTGCGATCATCGAGACCGAGCGGCGCGCCGCCGAGGAAGCCGCAGCCGCCGAGACGCAAGCACGCGAGGCGGCACTGGAGGCCGAAGCCGAAGCACGACGTGTCGCCGAGAAGGCCGCCGCCGCCGAAGCCGCCGCAGCAGCTGAGGCAGCAGCTGAGGCCGCCGCCTCAGCCGAGGCCGCCGCCGCAGCCGCCGCCGCAGCCGCCGCCGCAGCCGAGGCCGCCGCCGCAGCCGAGGCGTCGGAGTCCGCAATCGGACCGGGTATCCCCGTCGCGGTCGTGTCTGACGAGCCGGTGGAGATCCCCGAGTTCCTAGGCGGAATGAATGCTGCGCCCAGCGCAGATGACGCGGCAGTACTCGAGGAAATGATGGGGGCCGTACTTCAGCCGCCCACGAGACCGACCACAGAGTCGGTTGAGCCACCTGTGGATGAGTCTGTAGTCGCCGTGAGGCCGCATGTCCCTGCTGAGGACCCGGCGTTCATGGCGGTCGACCATGTCGACACCAGCGACCTGCCCATGATGCCAGTCCCGTCGGTCGACGAACTGATGACTGACATGGCTGACCTGCAAGTGCTGAGCGCCGCCGCGACCGATGAAGCTGCAAGCGCCGTTGCTGCGGCGTGGGACGAACCGCTTACGACCGATGCCGAGGTCGGCTTCGATCAGTCACAGTCCGATGCGCTCATGGCGGACCTGGGCGCATCGCTGCTGAACCTCGGCGAGTCCCCGCAACCGCTTCCCGAGATCGTCGATCTGCCTGCGCTCGAGCCATCGGTCGATGCGACTTTCGATGAAGTTGTGGCCGCAGTTTCAGATGCCGAGCCTATCTTCGACTTCACCTTCGAGGCGTCGCCCGCATCCCCTGAGCAAGGTGCGCCGGTCGACCTGACTGCGCAGGGAGCCGACGAGCCCCCTGCCGACACAACCGCCGACTTCATATTCGAGCCGGTGGTGGAACCCGCGTCGATAAGCGGCCCAGAGGTCGATGTCGAGGCCGCGCTGTTTGCCGAAGTGTCGCCGGAGCCGGCAGACGTGGAGCCCGCAGAGGTATTCGTTCGGGTGGAACCCGTGCCGGGGCTGGAGGCGTTCGTTCAGGAGCCGCCGATCACGCAACCGATCGAGGTACCTGAGGCTGCGCCGTCGACCGAAATCGCTCCCGCGACTGATCTCGTCCCCGAGTCGACAGAGGACTTTGAGCGCGACCTGATGTCGCTCGGACTGGGGGAGCTGCCCGCAGACCTGTTCGGCGACGCCACTACCTCTGAACCAGAGGAGCAAGCCGAGGAGCCTACGTACGAGTGGGTCGAGACTCCGGAACCTGTTGTGGCTGGTGCGCCCGCTTCGATCGAGTTAGGGGTGCTCGAGCTCCCGGACTTCTCGGAGTTGCTGGAGTCGCTCGATGTGGAACCAGAACCCGTTGCGGTCGAGCCCGAGGCCACGCTGATTCCGATCGTCATCGCGGCCGACGCCGATTTTGATGAGGACCTGCTGCGCGAAGTTGCCCCCGTCGAAACGGGGGGAGTGATCTCCACAGACGCGTTCCTCGACGATATCACCATGGATGATATGAACTTCTCAGGTGGATTGACCGACGAGTTGTCTGCGCTTACCGGCGCGGACCGGCCCAGTCGCCCCACCACAAGCGTTAACAAGATTTCGGATCCCAATTCGGGTGAGTTGCTGCGTAGGGATGCTCGTGTGGACAAAGACACGCTCATGAAGATCATCGACGGCATCAAGAACCTGTAGAGGAAGTCGAGAGAGTATGCAGTCCGTGAAAGTCGTCGTGACAGGCCCGTTCAATGCGGGCAAGACCACGTTCATCAAGTCCGTGAGCGAGATCACGGTGCTGTCCACCGAGCGCCAGGTATCTGACACCTCGGGGGAGGGTGGCGGCGAGACCACCGTTGCCATGGACTTCGGCCGCATCACCGTGTCTGACGATGTGGTGCTCTACCTCTTTGGGACTCCCGGCCAGGCGAGATTCTCGTTCATGTGGGAGACGCTTTCCGAGGGGATGCTCGGATTCGTTCTCATGGTCGATGCCACCCAGCCGGATACGTTCGAGGACGCGCGTGGCATGATCGAGTTCTTCACCAACATGTCCGACGTACCCTTCGTGGTCGCCGCCAACAAGGTCGCAGCAGATGACATCGAGACACTTCAGCAGGTACGGGCTGACCTCGCCATCGCCGAGGACGTACCGCTTCTCCCCGTGGATGCCAGAGAACGCGATTCGGTGAAGGCGGCACTCCTCGGACTGCTCTATGAGATCCTGGAGAGCATGGGGTAGTGGATATGGACCCGCGGCTGTACATGCTTGCCGGGACATTCGTACTCCTGGTCATCGCCCTAGGGGCGACGATTGTGTCTGTCGTGCGCGCCGCGCGCCGCACATCCCGCCACCCCGACGAGCCACCGGCCGAGCCTGCAGATTGGCCCGCGCTGCCCCCCGGCCCCAGCCAGCCGATCGACACGAACCTCGACGGAGTGGACTTGGATGCCCCGGAGGAAGGTCCAACCGCTGCTCTGCTTGCGCCGCTGCGCACAGGGGACTGGCAGCCAGCCGAGGAACCCGAACTAGCTGCGGGCCTCGTCGACCTCTCACTCGAATCTCGTGTGGCGTTGTTTCAAGAGAACGCCGCCGTAGACGTGCCGCGTGCTACTGCGGCGAGTGCACCGATCCCGATTGGCATACCCGAGCTTGTGCCGACGCCGGGCCTTGAGGCTTCGCTCGAAGTGACGCCAACCGTTTCGCCGCCTACAGTCCCGGCCACCATGCCCGACACCATGCCCGACACCATGCCGCCTATGGCCCCGACCGATCTGTTGGCCGACCTGCCGTCTGCCATGCCGGCCGTGTTCCCGGTGGACGCACCTGTTGATATTCCGGGCGCAGTGGAATCCGCTAGCATTGCACAGGCATATTCTGCTGCTCCCGACTGGGCCAACCTCATACCCGAAGTCGACATTGCGCCGTATGTAGCGGCGCCGGTCGCCGTGCCGGTTGCTCCCGCAGCGGGCGACGTGCTGGCGGAGCTGGAAGCCTCGCTTGAGCTGGTCGCGCAGTGGGCGCCCCCGAGCGTCCCTGTGGTTCCCGCTTCCGTGCTCGCTCCCGAGCCAGTTGCGGCCCCCGAAGCCTCGCCGACGCCGGCAGGTGCTGTTCTGCCTGAAGATCCGTTCTGGGAGTCGATGTTTCGCGAGCAGGCGGACCTCGCCTCCGTAGTGGCGACTGAGGCGACCATTCCGCCCTCGGCACCCACCCCAGCGCCAACGCCCATGGCGGCTCCCTCTCCTTTGCCTGCCCCGGCACCCGTTTCCGCTCCGCCACCCGCACCCGCTCCCGGGCCGGTGGTGCCAGTGCCGATTGCCACTCCCGCACCAGCTCCCGCGAGGGTCGTGATGCCGCCGACACTACCTGCGCGTCCTCCTCGTCCCAAGGCAGTGGTTCGCTCGCTCGTGGGGGATGCGCAGCCGGCCCCGCGCAGGATTCCCCTGGAGCCTCTCGCGGCCGCGCAGCCTTCCGCCGACTCGAGCGCGGGTCGCTCAAAGCTCGATGATATCGTCATGGCGGCGCCGGTTGAGATGTGGTTCGGGGACTCCCGAATCGGGGTCAAGGCCGGCACCAAGACCTACGCGCAGTTCCGCAAGTACGCTGATGTGCTCTTCGCCGACCTGCAGGAAGCCAAACAGCGCAACGGATAATCCTGTGCGTTCTGTCGGCTGTTGGGCGTATCATGTGCAGGAACCAGTGAAGCGAAAGCGCTCCTGGTCGGTCTTTCCGCAGTCGTAGAAGAGGTCGTAGGTGGCGGAAGCAGGACAACGACTCGGTCAGCTCCTGATGCGAGCGGGCGTCATCACAGACAAGCAGCTCAACGACGCCCTCGAGGTGCACGGCGCCACGGGTAGCCCACTCGGGCGCGTACTCGTCGATCTCGGCTATGCGACCCAGGGCGCGATCCTGTCGGTCATGGCCAAGCAGATCGGCATCGAGTACATCGACTTCTCGGAGCGCAAGCCCGAGCCCATGGCTGTCTCCCTTGTCAGCCGAGAACTCGCCACGCGCTATACGCTCATGCCTGTTGAGCTGCGAGACGGCGTACTCGTGGTTGCCATGGCCGACCCTCAGAACGTTCTCGCGCTCGACGACCTCCGCATCATCACCGGACGCGACATCAAGCCGGCGATATCGACAAAAGACGACATCATCGCGGCGATCGAGGAGTACTACAAGATCGCCGAGCACTCTGACGATGACCTGTTCCTCGGCACGGACGACATCAGCGACGACGAGCTTGCTCAGCTCACCGGGGTCGAGAGCGAGGCTCCTGCGGTCAAGCTCGTGAACTACATCATCCAGAAGGCGGTTGCAGACAGAGCCTCAGACATCCACATCGAGCCGCAGGAGAACGACCTGCGCGTGCGGTTCCGCGTCGACGGCGTCCTCAACGAAGCGATGCCTCCGGCTCCCAAGTCGATCCAAACGTCCATCATCTCCCGTTTCAAGATCATGGCCGAGATGGACATCGCGGAGTCCCGGCGTCCTCAGGACGGTCACTGCGCCGTCACCGTCGCCGGCACCAAGCTGGACTTCCGTGTTTCCACGTTGCCCACGGTATACGGCGAGAGGGTGGTTCTCAGAATCCTTCGCAAGGATTCGATTCTTCTGCGACTTTCAGACCTCGGTTTCCTGCAGGCTTCGCTGGACCGTTTCGAGGCATCGTTCACCAAGCCGTACGGCGCGATCCTCGTCACCGGGCCCACCGGCTCAGGCAAGTCAACGTCACTCTACGCGGCGATCAACGTGTTGAACGATCCCGCTCGTCACATCATCACGGCCGAGGATCCTGTCGAGTACCGCCTTCCCGGCGTCAACCAATGCCAGATCAACCATCGCGCCGGACTGACGTTCGCCAGGGCGCTGCGTGCGTTCCTCCGCTGCTCGCCAGACGTTATTCTGATTGGTGAGATTCGAGACCAAGAGACCGCCCAGATTGCCATCGAGTCCGCCCTCACGGGCCACCTCGTTCTCTCGACGCTTCACACAAACGACTCCGCGGGTGCAATCACGCGCCTCATCGAGATGGGGGTCGAGCCATTCCTGGTGTCCTCGGCGGTCGACTGTGTACTGGCCCAGCGTCTCGCGCGCAAGCTTTGCTCGGACTGCAAACAGGAGTGGCGCCCCAAGTCTGAAGTGCTCATCGATGCCGGGTACCGTGCCGATAACCTTCCCGAGACAGTATTCCGCGCCGTCGGCTGCAAGAAGTGTGGTGGCACGGGGTACCGAGGTCGAGTCGGCGTTCACGAGGTTCTCATGATGTCCGAGGAGATCAGTAAGTTGTGTATCGAAGAGGCCACCGCTGACGACATACGGAAAGTGGCCATCGCACAAGGTATGCTTACGCTGCGGCAGGACGGCTTGGAGAAGGTTCGAATGGGACTGACCTCGATCGAAGAGGTCGTGCGCGTGATCGTCTAGCGTTCGAGACAGCAG
>JBBRWO010000009.1:0-34122 GCA_038249135.1 Coriobacteriia bacterium | reverse complement strand
CTACGTCACCGATCTCAACAAGCACAACGTAAAGCAGTTCTCGGCGGGTCCCACCCGCACGCTGCTGAACACGTGGGGGTGGACGACCGGGCAGACCACCAATACGTCTCGGTATAGCTTCCCGCGCACCATCACCTTGAGCCCTGACGGCACCAGCCTCATCATCGCCGACACCGGGAACTGCCGCATCGAACGGTGCAGTTTCACCGGTCTCTCCCTTGAGACGACGGGGAGTATACCCGGCTCGTCTACTGTCGGAAAGTTCGATCAGCCTCGAGGCGCCGCACTGGCCGCCGACGGGAAGCTCGTGGTTGCCGACACGCGCAACGGACGGATTCAGAGAAGCGCGCCCACCTCCTCGTGGGCCACCCCGTGGGCGACTCCGTGGTTGACAGCCAGCGCCCTGCCGGGGCTTCTCTCGGCACCCGAAGCCGTTGCCGCCGATCCGACATCCGGTGTGACGTACGTCGCCGACAGCGCGAACTCGCGTGTCTTGCGCTATGCGGCGAACGGGACGTACCTGGGTGTGTTCGCACCGGCGGGTGCCGGCATCGGTGAGGTTATGAACCCCAAGGGGCTCCTCGTTCTCGACGACGGTACCGTCGTGGTCGCGGATACGGGGAACAGTCGCATCCAGGTATTCAACCCGGATGGGGCCTACGTGCGCTCCATCGGCACCGGCCAGCTCAGCGCCCCCCGTGGGATGGCGCTGTCGGTGCTCGGCGCGTTCTTTGTGGCTGACGCCGGCAACTCGCGTGTTGCGCGGTTCGACTGGAGCACAGGTCTTTACGTTGCGCAGGTCGGTACTCTGGGCAGCGGGGCCGGCCAGCTGAACGCACCGCAGGGCGTGGCGTTGTACGGGACGAACGTTCTGTGGATTGCAGATACCGGCAACAATCGGGTGCAGAAGTACAATGTTGGGACCGTCGTCGCCCAACCGCAAACGCTCTTGGGTGCCGAGGGTGGGCCTGCGGGCGACCTGCTCAAGCGTCCGTCGGCGGTTCTCATGGAGGGTTCCGACCTCGTCGTTGCCGACACCAACAACAACCGACTGCTGCGTTGCGACTCTCAGGCAAATTGGCTCGAGGTGTTCGACGGCACGGACACCATTGCGGGCGCTCTTGGCGCACCGGTGGCGCTAGCGTCAGCACCGGGGGGTCGAACGCTCGTGCTCGAGCGCGACAGCTGCCAGGTTCAGGTGCTGGTGCGCGATCAAACGGCTCCGATCACGACTCTCGGCGGCGTGCCTACACAGCGCGTGCAGTCTGCGACCATCAGCTTCTCGGCGACCGATGCGGGGTCGGGTGTAGCGGCAACGTACGCGCGGCTCGACGGCGGCGTCACCCAAACCGTCACCGCGCCTTTGGTGGTCTCGGCCGAGGGTACACACACGCTCGACTACTGGTCCGTCGATATCCTGGGCAACACCGAGGCGTCGCGGCGGGCTACGTTCGCTGTTGACCTGACGCCGCCTTCCGGTAGTTTCACGTTTGCGAATGGCAGTGCTGTCTCAAGCACCACCGCCGTCGGTCTGAAGTCTGCCGTTGCAGATGCGGTCGCGATGCGCGTCGGTGTCGCGACGCAGTGGGGTCAATGGGGCCCGTACGCCGAGACCACTCAGGTAGTTCTGCCTGCGCTGGACGCGACCTACACGGTGCGCATGGACTACCGCGACATCGCCGGCAACGTGCTATCGACGACTCGAGACATCCTGCTCGACCGTGTCGGACCATCCATTTCAGGGCTGCGGTCGGCGTCTCACCCTTCAACGGAACCGGTATGGGGGCCGATCTCGGTTGGCTGGGACACCGCTGCCGATATAACCGGGATTGTGGGCTATTCTGCGACAGTTGATGCCGACCAGTACGGCGTGCCACCCATGAGGGTCGGGAGCACCGTGCCTTCGGCAACGCTTGCGAGTCCGGTCATAACCGGGACGTGGTATGTGCATGTTCGTGCGCTTGACGGTGCAGGGAACTGGGGACCGATCTCCACGATCTCCGGCGTGACACTTCAGGACACGCAACCGCCGGTCACCACGGTTTCAGGCGTGCCGACAGCAACGGTCAACTCGACGGTCACCGTCTCGCTTGCGGCCACCGACGCGATCTCCGGCGTCGCTGGAATCAAGTACAGTTTCGACAAAGGCGTCACATGGATCGACTACAGCGGGTCGATTCCCAAATCGGCCGAAGCCACGTATACATTGTGGCTCCATGCGGTCGACAACGCGGGCAACACCGAAGTGACCCAAAAGGTCACCTTCACTATCGACCGCACGGGTCCGACGGTGGGGGAGATTTGGTTCACGCCCGGACAGGCTTCAGTACGCGCCTCGTGGACGTGCGAACCGGATGTGTCGGGCATCGCTGGGTATGCGGTCCGGATCGATCAGTCTCCCACCGGCGACCCGGGCGCGGTCACCCAAGTGCTCCCAAGCCGTCAATTCGAGCCCACCGGCTCCGGCTGGTATGCCCACGTTCGTGCTCTCGACAACGCCGGCAACTGGGGTCCGGTCAAGCACCGTCGATACGATCGGATCCGCTCGATTCTGTCGCGCCCCGCGGCCGTTGGCCAGATGCGGACGCATCGCCAGATCGTGCTGGAAGTGTCTGGACGCGTGACGGGCGACGTCGCTGCGTCGGGTGCCAGTCCCGAAACCACGGGCACCGTGACCATCTATGTTGAACGCCTGGAAGCAGGAAAGTGGGCGCGCGTCCGAGAAGTCACGGCGACGGTGCAGCCTACCGGATTGACGGGCGAGGCGTCTGCAACGTACAACAGCAAACGTATAGCGTTCAGGCCGCTCTCCGCGCGTTGGGGCAAGCCCGAAGTACTGAGAGTCCGTGTGCTCTATCAGGGCAACCGCGACTACTTGCGCTGCGTGAGCCGGTACGTCCGAGTCGATACCACGCGCTAGCCCGTTGCGGAATCCTCCTGTTCACGCGGGCGGTTTGTACCTGCGCGCTGGTCGGACACGCACCACATAGGGCAGTATGAACGCGTTGAGTTGTGGCACACCTGACACGATGGGAATCCTCATGACCGCTGACATCCGCTTTGGCACCGACGGATGGCGTGCCGTGATCGGCGCCGACTTCACCTACGAAAGTCTTCGGCGCGTTGCCGATGCAGCAGGACGTGTCTTCTCCGCCGAGACCCCCGGCGGGACCATCATCGTCGGCTTCGACACACGCTTCGAGGCCGACTCCTTCGCTCGCACCGCCGCTGAAGTGATCGCCTCGCACGGGTTGCGCGTGATCGTCTCCGACGCGTACCTACCGACTCCCGCGCTCTGCTGGTCAGTCGCGCGCGACGAGACCGCCGTGGGCGGCGTCATGCTCACCGCCAGTCACAACCCCGCCGAGTACCTCGGCTTCAAGCTGCGCATGGCCGACGGCGGAGCATCCCCGGTCGCGTTCACCGAGCGCGTCGAGGCGGCGCTCGTCGACGACGTGCCGACCGCGCGCGGTGAGTTCGAGGTTGTCGACCTCGTCGGCCCGTACCTGGCGGACCTGCGCGGTCTCGTCGATGCCGACGCGATCGCCGCCGCCAACCTCCGCGTCGTCGTCGACCCGCTCTACGGCGCGGGCCAGACGTACCTCGCCGAGACGCTCCGCAGCCTGGGTGTCGACGTTACCGAGGTCCACGACCAGCGCAACCCCGGATTCGGCGGTCTGCACCCCGAGCCGATCATCCCCTGGATCGACACCACCCGCGATCTGGTTCGCGCTGGCGGCTACGATGCCGCGTTCGTCACTGACGGCGATGCCGACCGTATCGGCGCCGTCGACCGTGACGGCGAGTTCGTGAGCCCGCACCGCATCATCGGCCTCGTGGCCGGCCACCTTGTGGAGGACAAGGGTCAGACCGGCCGCATCGTCAAGACGCTGTCGACCTCGGTCCTCGTCGATCGCTACGCACGTCATCTCGGACTCGAGGTCACCACGACGCCCATCGGATTCAAGTGGATCTACGAGGAGATGGTCAAGGGCGACGTCCTCATCGGCGGGGAAGAGAGCGGTGGCATCGGCCTGCCGGGTCACGTGCGTGAGCGCGACGGTCTGCTGATGGCGCTCATGCTCACCGAGATGATGGCGCAGCGCCACAAGGGTCTGGGCGAGCTCGTCGCCGACATGCTCGCGATCACCGGTCCCATGGCGTACTCGCGCGTCGACCTCAAGCTCACGCCCGAGGTCAAAGACGCGTTCCTTGCGCGCGCGGCCTCACTCGCGCCGTCCGACATCGCCGGCGTCCCGGTCCTCGACATCGTCCGCACCGACGGCGTGAAGTTCCTGCTCGCCGACGACGCATGGCTCCTGCTGCGCCCCTCGGGCACCGAGCCGCTGGTTCGCGTCTACGCTGAGGCTCCCACCGCCGAGACGGTCGACGCGCTTCTCGCCGCCGGCCGTGCGCTGGTCGAGGGCTAGAGGAGCCGCCGCCCCATGCCGCTACCCACCGATCGCGCACTGCGCGTCACGATGGTGAACAAGTACTACTCGCCGCCGCACCTGGGTGGCGTGGAGACCGTCGTGCGCTACCTCTCCGAGGGCCTCGTCGCCCACGCGGGTGCTGACGTGACCGCGGTCGTCTGCAACGAGTCCCGCACGCGCGCCGAGGAGACCATCGCCGGCGTTCGCGTCATCCGGCTTCCTCGGCAGTTCGCGCTTTCCTCGGCGCCCATCGCGCTCTCGATGCCGGGCGAGTTGCGTCGCCATGCCCGCTCGACGACGCCACCCGACGTCATCCACCTGCACCAGCCGTACCCGTGGGGGGACCTCGCGTGGCTCCAGGCGCACCCGGACGTCCCCACCATCGTCTCCTACCACAGTGACATCGTGCGCCAGAAGCGACTGCTCGCGGCGTACAAGCCGTTTCTGGAGCGCGTACTCGACCGTGCCGACCTCATCGTCACATCGTCGCCCAACATGATCGCGAACTCAGCCTTCCTCGCGCCACGTGCCGAGAAGTGTCAGGTGGTCGACTATGGCCTCCACGTCGAGGACATCGCCAAGCCGACCCCCGAGGTTCGCGCCCACGCCCAGCGCATCCGCGCCGAGCACGCGGGGCGCAAGATCGTGCTGTTCGTCGGTCGCCTGGTGTACTACAAGGGTGCTGATGTGCTCGTCCGCGCGATGGCCGACGTCGATGCCGACCTCGTGCTCATCGGCCGAGGGCCGCTCGAGGGCGAGCTGCGAGAAATCACGGTCGCGGCGGGCATGGCGGACCGCGTTACATTCGTGGCGCCACTCGACGACGAGGGGCTTTCGGCGCACTACCGCGCGGCCGACGTGTTCGCGCTGCCGAGCGTGGCGGCAAGCGAGGCTTTTGGGCTCGTGCAGATCGAGGCCCACGCGGCAGGCACGCCGGCGGTGTCGACCGACCTGCCGACCAGCGTGCCCTACGCCAACCTCCACGACGTGACCGGCCTCACGGTCGCCGTCGGGAGCGTCACGGCGCTGGCGGACGCGCTCAACCGCCTTGTCGCCGATGACGCTCTGCGCGAACGTCTCGGCCGTCAGGCACAGGAGCGCGCGCTCTCCCAGTTCACGATCGAGCACATGGTCGAAGGTCACCTCTCGGCATATGCTGAAGCCATTGAACGCCACGCGGCGAGGCAGGGGAGGGGATAGATGTCGCGCTCGAAGTTCATCGCCCTCTCCATCGCGCTCGACGCGCTGTTCGTGCTCGTCGGTTTCCTGCTTGCATTGCTCATCTGGCTGCGCGGCCTGCCGACCTACAACCTCAACGCCTTCATCGCACTTTCGCCGCTGATCGTGCTTGCGTACGTGGTCTCCGGCTGGGTGTACGGCCTCTACGACCCCGAGCGTGCGGACACCGCGTGGGCGCTCGCTCGCTCCACGGTCGCCGCGACCTTCCTCGGCACGGTCCTCACCCTCGCGCTCGCATACCTTGGCGGTCCGCTCACGCGCGCTCTGCCGCGTCCCACGCCGCTGATCGCCTGGTTCGTCATCATGGTGCTGCTGATCATGTGGCGTGCGATCTTCCTGCGCTTCGGCAGCGTGAAATGGCCCGAGCAGCGCGTCATCATCGTCGGCACCGGCCCTGCGTCAGTCGAGCTGGCCGGCGAAGTCGAGCGGCGGTCGAAGTGGGGCTGGAAGGTCACGGGACTCGTCGACCCATCCACCGACCCCACAACCGCGTACGCCGAGGAGGTCGGCGGATTCCCGGTTCTGGGCAACGCCGCCCAGATCGCCGGGGTTGCCCGCGCGCACGGCGCGACGCGCGTCATCGTGGTCAGCCCGGTCGCGCTGCGCGAATTGGTGGAGTCGCTGGTGCTCGCCGACGAGCTCTCCGTGCGCGTCGACGTGGTCCCGGAGCTCTACGAGATCTTCATCGGTACCGTTGATGCGATCGTCGGTGACGTCCCGCTCATGGAGATCACGCGCTCGACGGTCCCCCAGTATCAGCCTGCGGCCAAGCGCGCAATCGACCTGATCGGGGCGCTGATCGTACTGGTCCTGCTGAGTCCGATTCTCCTGATCGCGGCGGTTGCGATTCTCGTCACCGACGGCGGACCGATCCTCTTCTCCCAAGAGCGCTCCGGCAGGCATCTCAAGCCGTTTCCGGTGTATAAGCTCCGCACGATGGTCAAGGATGCCGAGCGCCTCTCAGGGCCAGTCTTGGCCGACGAGGACGACCCTCGCATCACTAAGGTGGGTCGCTTTCTGCGTCGCTCCCGCATCGACGAGCTCCCGCAGCTGTTCAACATCCTCAAGGGCGAGATGAGCTTCGTCGGTCCGCGGCCGGAGCGCCCGTTCTTCGTGGAACAATACGTACGCGAGATCCCTGGCTACCGCGAGCGATTCAACGTGAAGCCCGGGGTCACCGGACTCGCGCAGGTCAGCGGAGGATACGCCACAACTCCGGAACGTAAACTGAAGTACGACCTCATTTATATGTATCATCAGAACCTGGCCATGGACGTGCAGATCGTGGCAGAGACCTTGCGAGTCGTGCTCACGGGGCGCGGCGCGAGATAAGAGGAGTCGAACGCATGGCGAAGGCAGCAAAGATGACCGGCAAATCAGCCAAGGGCGGCGCTCGCGCTTCGACTCAGCCCGTTGTACCAGCCGAGAACATGAGCACCGCGCGCAAGATTGCGTGGTATTCGTTACTCGCGATGGTGTTCTTGGTGCCGGTCGCGATCGGCAACTATACGTGGCTCGGATTCAAGATGCCGATCACCTACGACCAGTTCGACATCGTCAAGGTGTTCCTGCAGCGCGTGTTCGGTCTCATCGCGCTGGGTGCATGGTCGTGGGACATGCTTAACCATGGCGGCAAGATCCGGCGCACCCCGGTTGACTGGCTCATCCTCGGGTTTCTCGGCTGGGTACTGCTGACCACATTCACCTCGTTCCACCCGCCGACGGCATTCTTTGGCAAGTACCGTCGTTTCGAGGGCTTCCTGTCGTTCTTCAACTACGCGATCATCTACTTTCTCGTGCTTCAGTTCGCCGACCGTCCGTCGCGCGTGAAGACGCTTGCGCAGTCACTGTTCTGGTCCGGCGTGCTTGTCACGGGCTACGGAGTCGCGCAGTCACTGGGATTCGATCTCATCCAGTGGGGTGCCCTTCCCTTCGAGGCTAACCGCTCGTTCTCGACCTATGGAAACCCCGACCTGCTCGGCGGGTTCCTTATGTTCTCGATCCCGATCACGCTCGGCCTGGCGCTCTCCGAGAGCCGCACCAATTGGCGACTCATCTACTGGGCGGGAATGCTGCTCAACGTGTGGTGCTGGATCACCGCATTCACGCGCGGCGCCTGGATCGGCGGCATAGTCAGCGTCGCTCTGGTCATCTTCTTCGCGTGGCGCCACTCGGCCAAGCTGTCAAAGGTCGATTGGATCCCGGTCGGCGGCATCACTGCGGTCGGTGCCGGCATTATCATCAAGAGCCTTTCGAGCGCCAACGAGGTCATGAACTTCGGACGCAGGTTTGCTTCGATTCTCGACTTCGAGGGTGGTAGCGGCAAGACGCGAACGGAAATCTGGACGGCGGCGATCGACGCGATCAAGGACCGGCCGCTCTTTGGTTTCGGCGCCGACACATTCCGACTCGTATTCCCTCAGTACAAGCCGGTGGAGTACGTGCGTGACGCGGGCTATCTCTCGGTGGCCGACAACGTACACGACTATCCGCTACAGCTCGCAGCGGGCATCGGTATTCTCGGCATGCTGCTTATGTATGGCATCTTTGGTTGGGCGGCAGTGCGTTCAGCGCCCGCGATATTCAAGAAGACGGATGACGCCAAGCGTATTCTGCTGGGCGCGTTCTGGGCCGCATGCGCCGGCTATCTGGTGCAGCTCATGTTCGGCCTCTCGGTCACCGGCAACACGTTCCTGCTCTGGACCGCCATGGCGGTCGTGTTGGCGCCAACAGCCGCGATCGTCGAGTTCAAGGCGCCGTCGTGGGGTCTCGCAGTCTCGGCGCTCCTACTCGTGGCGGTTGGCCTCGGAGTCGGCTATCAGTTCGTGTTCATCCAGGCCGACAACGCGTATCTGCAGGCCCGGATTGCGCTGCGCGGCCCCGCCAGAACGGCCATGGCACTCAAGGCCGTGAAGCTCAACCCCTTCAACGACATGTATCGGGCCGAGGTCGGGCTTGCCTACACCGACGAAGCGCTGGATTACGTCAATCAGGCGCAGCAGGCGCAACAGGCCAACCAGGACCCGCAGAGCCTTATCGCAGCGGCTCAGGACAGATTCAACCTGGCCGAGACCTCACTGCGCGAGACCATCGCCTTTGTGCCACCCGAGTACGACAACTATGTGTTCCTGGCGAACCTCTACAACATGGGTGCCCAAGTGTTCGGCCAGCCGTCCTTCTATGTGAAGGCCGCACAGGCCGCACAAGATGGCATCGCCGTCGAGAAGTACGGACCTGCGATTCGCGTGCAGTTCGCTCGGGCGCTTCTCGGCCAGAACAAATCCAAAGAGGCGATTCGCGAGCTCGTAACCGCCTTTGACATGGACAATGCGTACACGGAGGCAGCACTTCTGCTTGCGCAGCTATACGAGCAGGATGGGCAGTACGCTAAGGCCCTCGTTGTGCTGAATAAGACCGAACTCGTAAAGCCTGGGCAGGCGGGGATTGGCGAGGCGATAACTCGTCTTGAGGCGAGTTCAACTCCGACTCCGTCGCCTGCACCGTAACTACATGACCCGCGCGCGGGTCTCGGCATCGCCATTGCTCATAGAAGTCCGACCGAGCACGACGGGCCTCTGGCGACGACGCCAAAGTGAAGGGCATCAGTAGCCGCATGAGTGACCACGAAGCCATGACTCACCCGAGCGCGGGAGAGAATGACCTGCATGCACCGGGAAACCTCATCCCGATGTGGCTGGCGATTCTCGTCCTCGTGCTGCTTCTTGGCGTGATGGGCGTGGGCGGTTATGTGATTCGCGGTGTTGTGGCGGGAGAGGACCGCGCCCTAAGCCCGCGCGAAGCTGAGATCGAGTCGTGGCGCGCCAAGGTCCGTGCCACACCCCAGGATCCGGCTGCCCACCTTGGGCTGGGCTACGCGTACCAGCTCGATGGCCGATACGATAAGGCGCTCAGCGAATATCAAACGGTGCTCGACGCCGAGCCGCGCGACACCGCAGCCCTGTACAACCGCGGCGTCGTCTATCTCAAGCTGGACGTCGGGCGTAAAGCCGAGGAGTCGTTCTGGAATGTGCTCGAGGTTGAACCGGGGCACGTTCTTGCTGCCAAGGCGCTCGGTGAGTACTACACGGGCAAGGCACAGTATCGTTCTGCGATCCGGGCGGTCAAGCCCGCAGCAGAGGCGCATCCCGAAATGGCCGACCTTCAGTACTTGATGGGGCTTGCGTACGAGAAGCTCGGAAACAAAGGGTGGGCAACCGAGCGATACAAGCTCGCCGTGAAGTACGCGCCGGATATGCAACTTGCGGTCGAAGGACTCGACAGGTTGGGGGCGTCGCGGTGACCGATCACGATGACGGCCCCAAGCAGCTTCCGGGCGACGAGTTTGATGACGACTACGACGGCCTGCGCGAGGACGACGGCATCGACGCCGTGGCCGAACCTCACGTCCCGACCTCCCGGGGCTTCTATGTCACGCCGAGACAAACGTTCACCGGCCTCGCGATTGCGCTGGCGGTGATACTCGTGCTGCTTCTCGGCTATCTGTGGTGGCTCTCTCGGCCAGTCAACTTCACCGAAACTGGCGGCGAGAAGAAACCCGGCGTGGAGCCGATTCTCTCAATATACGGTCCCGGACGCGGCGAAAAACCGCGTTTCGATTCGCCCATGGGCGTTGGATGGGGGTCGAAGGACCGCATCTACGTTGCGGACTCTGCAAACAGCAGGATCAACGTGTTTGGCAAGGAAGGCGACTTCCTGTTCCAGTTTGGCGGCTTCGGTATCGCAAAGCCGCTTGCGGGCGCCAAAGCCACCTGGAAGGCAGGACTTCTCGACTACCCCACGGATATCGCTGTGGATTCCAAGACCGGCGATGTCTACGTCGCCGATTTCTACAACGACTCGGTTTCCGTGTTCACCGAGGCAGGCAAGTTCCTTCGCCGCTTTCCGGATCCGCAGAAACCCGTCGGTCGAGGGAGCTCGGGTGCCGAGGGCAAGGGTATTGCGGTGACTGCGGTGGCGGTCGCCGACGGCAGAGTGTACGCAACAGACACCTACCAGGTGTTTGTATTCGACACCAAGGGGACGCTACTGAAGCAGTTCGGTATGCCTGGCCTCGACCCCGGTCAGCTGGATCATCCCAACGGAATCGCAGTGGATAGCCGGGGGAAGATCTACGTCGCGGATTCGAATCACAATCGGGTTCAAGCGTTTGACGCGGATGGGAAGCATCTCTGGACGACCGGTGCCAAGGTCTCAGACCTCCAGAAAGAGACGGATAATCCGTTCGTCCTTCCGCGTGGACTTGCAGTCGATGCGGACGGTTCAATCTTGGTCGCGGATCCGCTCGGGCAGAGCATTGTTCGATTGAGCGAAGACGGCGCGGTGCTTGCTACCTATGGGAGCAGAGGATCTGCCGCTGGCGAGTTTAACTTTCCCAACGATCTCGATGTTCGTGATGGGCTTGTGCTTGTGGCAGACAAGGAGAACGACCGAGTTCAGCTGGTGAAACTAACGAGCCGATAAGAAGCGTGTGTTGCCTCGGCTTAGCCGCATGAAGTACGATGTTCGTACATGCGTGTCGGGGAACCGCCTTTCGAAACAGGTGGAATAGCGTGACGAAGTACTGGGTCAGATTGGCCATAGTGTCATCTGCGTTGCTGGCGCTCAGCGCCATACCCGCGTTCGCGTACCCCGAATCGACCGTTAACGTCGAACCGAGCGGTACTCCGCCGCTGTGTTCCGACTGCCACGGACTCGAGTCTCTGACGCAGGACCCCGCCACAGTTGGTCAGGCGTCCAAGCCCGCCACGTGGGCCGCGTTTGACTCTGAGGCGGGAACATTCGTCGGCAGCCGCAAGGGACCGCATGGCGGCTACACTGCCGGCACCCAGAAGTGCAGCACATGTCACCTCGTCCATAACGCAGCGGGTAATGCCGCTCTGCTTGCCGAAGCCACCATTGCCGACACATGCAACACCTGCCATGACGGTACTGGCGGTGGCGGTGTGTATGGCGTGATCCAGTACCGCTCGGGATCTGCACCCGCGGCCACGCATGGCATCGGTGCTGACAGCCTGAACGCAACGGGGACGGTTACTGTTCCCGGTGGGCTGGCATCTGGCGCCTCTCTCAACACGACGTTCACCGGCGAGTCCGGCGCCATGACCTGTACTGACTGCCACAGTCCGCACAACTCTGAGACGGTCAATCCCTTCATCGGCGACCGCAAGCGTTCCTCGGCCGATACCTCGACTCGTGTCCCCACCAACCGACTGCTGCGCAAGATGCCCACCAAGGCCACCGTCGCGGTCAGTGAGTACGGCTCTGATTGGTGCGAGTCGTGCCACAAGGGCAGCCATCCTTCCGGGGCGACACTCACTCACAGCGTCGCGCACGACTCAGACGGCTACTACTACCGCAAGGTGATTCGCCGCGCGGGTTATGACACAACCGCAGCTTCTGTAGTCGCCACCGACCTCGGAGGCAGTAACTTGGGGTACGTGATCCCTACCGAGACGGTGCGGCCCAAGCCGATCTGCCAGCAGTGCCACGAAGACACTCGGAACATCGGTGACGATTCGAGCCAGCGCTTCACGGTCGATTCCTTGACCGAGTCCTTCACCGTGAACACCGACGGCGTAGGCGGCGGTAACCCGCAGTTCCAGAACTTCCCGCATGAAACCCAGGGCGCGAAGCTGCTGGTTGAGCAGGATCCGGATTTGTGCACGAACTGCCACTAGGCGAGTTGGATTGCGGCTTGCGGCCACACCGGAAGACCGAGGAAGGGTACCGCTCACGAGCGGTACCCTTCCTTTTTCTTGACAGATCCGAGGTGGCGCGGAGCGAGCCAAAAAACGGCCGCTATCGGCTGATAAGAATGGTTCAGTCAGCAGGGCGCTCGTGGTAGACTTGCCCCATACGAACCGTGCGCCGCGCCATCATCGTGCCTTCGTACATACATCGCGGCGCGGAGGAGGGATTTTGCCCGATCCTGAGGTCGTCGTAAGTGACGACGTCGACCCACACATCGACTCGACCTCGCATTGGGATGAGGAGCAGCGCGGCAGGCGCTGGTATGGTTTGCTTGCCGCTCTACTGTTGCTTCTGCTTCTCATGTGCTGCGCTGTCACGAGTCTGGATATTTGGGTAACCCGCGGACCGCAGCAGGCGAGATTCATCGCACGCAACCTTACCTGCCTTCAGTGCCACACTGAACTCATTCCCGATTTCGCAAAGGCCGCGGTGCACCGCCCCTTCGTCCAGAAGGAGTGCATCACGTGTCACACGCCCCATGGCGCCCAGGTGACGGCGATCGTCACAGAGGGTCCCGCGCGCACCATCACCCGCGCGCGCACTGTGATTCAGTGGCTCCCGCTTAAGTGGTGGTTCGGGATGTGGGAGCGATTCACTGGGAACACGAGCACTGTCGTCACAACCGCCGATGGTCGCATAATCTCGAAGACCACAAAGCAGGTCGCTGGTCAAAAGTCCATGTTGGTCATGCCCGAGGAAGACCTTTGTTGGACCTGCCATGGCGACCTAGGCCCGCTCTTGGGTGACCCGTACCAGCACCAGCCATTTGGCGCGGGCCAGTGCACGGCCTGCCACGACCCGCACGCGTCTGACTATCGTGCTCTCCTGACGCAGGCGCCGGACAAGCTTTGCTTCACGTGCCACCCGATGGGCGCGCAGCTCAACCGGATGCAGGCGCACAGCCCGGCCAAAGAGGGCTGGTGTACGGACTGTCACAACCCGCACGCCTCCAAGTACAAGGGAATTCTCGTTACCAACCAGAGGAATCTCTGCTTTCGCTGTCATCCGTCAGTCGCGGGTCTGTCGGGAATGCCTGTTCAGCATCAGCCATTCCTGAACGACAATTGCACCGGATGCCACGAGCCCCACGGTTCGGACTACACGCCATTGCTCAATAAGTCGCAGCCTGAGCTATGCTACGACTGCCATCCTCGGATTAAGGATCAGTTCGCGCAGGCCAGCCATCACCCGGTTGGCGTCAATCTCACCTGTGGCTCCTGTCACGACCCCCATGCAGCCCAGTATCCAGGATTGATCAGCGCCCAGGACAACGCCTTCTGCTATCAGTGCCACGCAGAGAAGAAGGCGATCTACCAGGTTTCGGCCCACGAGCGCACGCTGTGTATCAAGTGCCACACGCCACACGGATCGCCTTACGCGCCGATGCTTGTGCAGTCGAATCCAGACCTCTGCCTCTCGTGTCATCCCTTCTTCGAGGGAGCGAACAAACATCCGGTTCGCCCGGTCAATCACGACATCAAGGCCAATAAGGGTCTGACGTGTTCGTCTACCTGTCACAACCCGCATGGCACGAAGTTCCAATACATGATCAACAACTGGAACTGGGATCAGGACGGCATGTGTCTACAGTGCCACCTCTACGTCGGAATCAAGTACTAGCCCCCTTATGAAGGATCGATGATGGCACGCATCTCATTCGCTGGTTTCAAGGACCCTGGTAGTCGACCGCGGTACATCGTGTGGACCGCGGTCATAGTACTGGTCCTTGCGGCGGTCGTGATCGTTGCCCTTGGCGTCACATCCACCCGGTGGTTCTGCGCCGAGGGGTGCCACAAGGTCCAAGACGACACCATCACCGCCTATGAGCACTCGGCTCACAGGAACATCAGCTGCATGGCGTGTCACATGCCCGTCGGCGCCACCCCCATCACCTTCCTTCTCCACAAGGCGGAGGCGCTTGGCGAGCTGGCGATGACCGTCACGAATAACTATGAGTTGCCGCTCAACGCCGAAAGCGAAGTCGCTTTGACGATGAAGCCGATCCAGTGCACGCAGTGCCATGACACCGAGAAGCGCCGGATCACTCCCAGCCCGGGCATCGTGATCGACCACGCAGTACATGCCGAGAACGAAGTGGCCTGCGCTATTTGTCACAACAGGACGGCCCACGTCGAGGATTTCAAGCTCACGCTGACCGATCCCGCCACCGGGAAGCGCAACAAGCGCCACGAGGACTTCATGTCGATGACGGCCTGCTTCCGTTGCCACTCTCAGGAGAAGGTAGGCGACAACCCGCCCGGCACCTGCTCGGCGTGCCATACCCCATCGTTCAAGCTGAAGCCGGCTTCTCACGACGCCAAGGGCTTCTTCCCTAAGGGTCACGCCAAGCTCGCCGCCATCGAAGAGAGCCGTGTCGCAGCAGCCAATGGCGCCGCATGGCTTTCTGCTGAGGAGGCCAGCGCTGCAGCCTCCGCGGAGGGCACGTCTGAGGACAAGGCCGCCGGGGGCAAAAGCGCCAAGGGCGAACAGAGCCTCGGGGCGTCCCTGGCAAAGGTCAACGCCATCAATGAATGCTCGACGTGCCACTCGCGTTCCTTCTGCACGGATTGCCATGGCATTCCAATGCCGCACCCTCCGACCTTCATCAAGACCCACGGCGCGGTTGGCAAGAAGACCCCGACGGTCTGTGTGAAGTGCCACGGATCCGCCGCGACATTCTGCAACGAGTGTCATCACGGTACCGCGATGGATATCCCGTACAACACCAGGAAGCCGTGGCGCACCGCCCACCCCGCAGCCGTTCAGAGTGTGGGAGCTTCCGCATGCTTCGCGTGCCACAACCCGACGTACTGCGCCAACTGCCACGTGAGGGGCTCGAGCGGCAACTAGCGGCAGCTCAACAGAAGCGATCGGAATTCTCTATCACCCTTCTTCCCACGGGCGGAAGGGTGATATACTCCGCCGAATATTCCCGCAAAGCATGGGTGTCCTTCAGAAATCGCCACATCCAAATACATCGATTCCATGGGAGCAGTTTCATGGCGAACCCCACCAGCATTCCCGAGGCCTCGGTCTATCGGCTTTCGCTGTATCACTGCTATCTTGGTGAGCTTCTTCGCACGGGTGAGACACAGAAGATTCTGTCTCGCGTTCTCGCCTCGGAGTTGAACATCAAGGAGGAGACCGTTCGACGCGATCTCTCATTCATCGGAGGGGTTGGCCGTCCCGGGTCGGGCTACGATGCGCAGACTCTGTTTCGCGCACTGCAGGAATTCCTCGGCTTGTCGGATCAGTATCCGATCGCGCGCATTGGGACTGCTCAAATGCTGGGTGCGCTCGGTGTGGTGTTTCCGCCGCAGTCGTATGGGGTCAAACCGGTCGCCTACTTCTCGGAGTTGGACGAGGACGTGGGCAAGAGTATCGACGGCATAGAGATCAAGCCGCTCGCAGAGATTCCTGCCATGCGCTCGGACTTGATGGTCGATGTGGCCCTCGTCGCATGCTCGCCAGAGCGCGTATCCGAGACGCTTCGTTATCTCTCCGAAGCCGGGGTGACCGGGGTATTGCTGCTGACACCAGCGATGCGACTCGAAAAGCCTGAGGGGATGACCATCACCCACGTGCGTATGCCGTGCGATATCAAGTCACTGGCTTGCAGATGTCACGTGGCGAGTACTGTCGCGAACTGATCAGGAATCACTCCGCGAGGGTTCGCCCGAGCCGGGTGCGCCTGCGACTACGGAGTGCCGGACGCCTCGCGAGTTGCTGGCTCGTGCCAGAACCAGTCCTTGGTTAGCTGCGTTACCGAGGTCTCGCTTTCGCCCCACTGATCAGCGGGGGCCACGGCCATCACAAGAACGTCCGAGCCTGATGTCCTAATCAGGTAGTACGCTCCGGCGAATGCGCCGTTGGCGTCGCTACCGGAGACCGCAACCCTGCTGGAAGATCTTCCGCCGATGTCGGCCTTGGTCGGGTCGCCCAGTTTGGCGCCCTTCCACTTGCGAGTCACCGACCGGTCTTTGGCGAACTCCGCGAGTAGTTCAGGCGAGGCAGTCGTGGACACCGTCCTCCCGCTGAGAATCACGATCGAGAGCGACTTCAGATCTTCGCTCGTTGGCAGCGTATCTGACGCATACAAGCCCATGAAGTTGTCGTCTACCCGCTGCTGCCATGACGAGGGGGCCTTGACGTGAAAGAGGCTATCGCTGCTGTTGATTGTCTGCAGCTTGTCCGCACGGTTGTTGCAGCCCATCAAGACCATCGTGAGAATGAGTGCCAAGGTGAGCGTTGCGTGAGTCATAAGGGGCTTGCTACGAGAGCGCATGAGGTCCCTCCGGAGGACAGGATATGGGCAAATGCCTCGCCCGTATTGCTAGGCGAAACCCGCGACACGATATGGTAGCATGTTAGATATGCATTTCACTAAGTTGTCCGCCGAGCGCGCGGCCAAGACGCTCGCAGTGGTCGCGCTTGCGGTCACCCCTTTGTTGGTTCTTTCCGTGGCAGCAGACCCCTATCAGCCGGTACGGTCCGTGGTACTGGCGGTAGCCCTGACGGTTGCAGTCGTCATGAATCCGGCCAGACCGGTCTCGGAGCCTCGAGTTCGAGTTGCCATATGGGCTGTCGGTGGGTACGTTGCGTTTCTCGGCCTTTCGGCGGCGGTGAACGGGCTCCCATCTGCCGTGTGGGGGGTTCACGGGCGCTATACAGGCATGGTCGGTGTGCTGCTCTCCGTGGTAGCGGGTGTAGCCGGTTATCTGGCCCTCGACGGCTCGATGCGAACGCTGGCACGGGCGCTCTCGGTGTCGATTCTCGTCCAGTCGCTGTGGATGTTCGCTCAGGTTGCGCGCGGAGTCCCGATTGTCGGTTCGCTAGGGAACGCCGCGCTTGCAGGAGAGTGGCTCTGTGTCGCCGTGGCGGTGGTCGCAGCTGCGGGACTCGCCGAGCGCGGCCCGTGGCGCTGGCTCGGAGTCGCCTCCGTTGTGTGCGGCGTTGTCGCAGTTGGAGTCTCGGGCTCTCGCGCCGCGTGGGTAGGTCTTCTGGCGGTGGCATGCGTTTTGGCGCTGCAGGCGCGACTACACGCGAAAGTGCCGATCATGCTCATCGTGTTGGGGTTGATAGTCGGTGCAAGCTTGGGGGGACCGGTGATATCCGGGAAGCTCGCCGCGAGCGATCTCACATCGGGCTCTGCCGGCAGCCGGCTGGAGATCTGGCGCGGCACGGTTGCGATGGTGGCCGCACATCCTGGACTCGGCGTTGGACCCGGCAGGTTCCTGTTCGAATTTCCGCGCACCGAGAGTATCCGGCACGCGGCACTTGAAGGCACCGAGAAGCGCGCCGATGTCGCCCACAGCCGCGTGCTCCAAGCGGCTGCGGATGGCGGTGTGGTGGCCGCGCTGGCTTTCATCATCGCTCTGGTGGTCGCTGTATCAGCAGCCTGGAGTCGAGCGCGTGATGGCGATGCAGCGGCACTTATCACGCTTGTCGGGCTTGTCGCTTTCGGCGTTCAGGGGCTCTTTGGAATCAGCACCGTTGAGACAGACGCCCTAGGCTGGCTGCTCGGCGGGGTGGCGCTCGCCCGACTGCAGGCGACATCTTCGATGACTGCGGGCAAAGTGGCTCGCGGTTGGCGATTCGGACTCGCTGCAGTCGGAGCTCTCATAGCGATGGCCTCGCTTTGGTATGTGCTAGGCGACATCCGGTACGCCAGGAGCCAAGCCGCTTTTGATCGTGCCGATTTCTCGCGCGCGAGTTCGGAGCTGGGTCTCGCCATCAGAATGAACCCATTCGTGGACACCTATCGCGTCGCCCTCTCAGACGTGGCCGCCTACGAGTCGGCACTCGGGTCGAAGGATTCGGCCGTCTCGGCGCTGCGGGTGCTCGACGCGGGTATCACTTTGGAGCCCGACGACTACGACCTCCATGCGGCTCGGGCGCGTCTTCTTGCCGTGAGCAGCAGCCAGGATGTCGTCGCTACGACAGATGCATTCCGGCGGGCGCTGGAACTCTATCCTCAGGGAGTGCTCATTCGCCTGAACTTCCTCGCATTCGCCCTGAAGTCCGGTAATCCGACAGTGGTCCATGAGGCGCAGTCGCGGCTCAGCGAGAACTCTGGTTCGCCAGCATCGGCTGGTGAGCCGAAGTGATGCCCCTGAACGCCATGGTCGTCCGGCGCCGCCAGCCACGCCGCGTGATCTTGGTCGGCGGCTTTGTGGTTGTGATGCTTGCTCTGTTCGCATCGGGGATGGCGGTCGGCACCGGAGCGGTGGGATGCGTTGACTGTCACGCGATGCAGCCATACGCGGAGGCTCATACGGAGTCCACTCATTCCGGCGTGCCGTGCACGGGCTGTCATGTCGAGGCCGGAGCCCTCGGCGCAGCAGCCTCCGCATCACGTGGGCTCGGGTGGATTGCGGCCGCAGCGATGGATACGACATCGGTCGCGGATGCCGTGGGCGATTCCGCATGTCGCTCCTGCCACGCCCCCGTGCTCGCGAAGACAGTGACTGCGTCCGGCATACGAGTCCGGCACGCGGATTTTGCCGAGATTCGGTGCACGCAATGCCACGCGGGGGTAGGCCATAGACTGCCGGAAGGCTGGTACCTGGGTATCCAGATGGCTGACTGTACCGAATGCCACCGCACATCCTCGGGCAACCTCGAGAGCTGCTCTGTCTGCCACGTTGATGAGACGGATGCTGCACGCGCATCAGGGGAATCTGCCTGGCGAGTGACGCACGGTCCGACGTGGCCGAAGACTCATGGCATGGGTGATCTTCGCTCGTGCACATCGTGCCACTCGCCGGCGTACTGCGCTCGCTGTCACGAAGTTGAGCTGCCGCACCCGAGTGACTGGCCGAAGCGGCACGGACGCGCCGTCACCACCAATAGCGATGCGTGTTTCAGGTGTCACGAGAGCACATGGTGTGTCGAGTGCCACGGGGTCCCGATGCCGCACCCCGCCGGTTTCCTGCCTGGGCACGGTGCTGTGGTCGCCGAGGAGTCCGAGGCGGTCTGCCTCAAGTGCCACAGTATTCAGACCTGCGACGAGTGCCACTACCGGTCTGCGCATCCCAATGTGCCCGGCGTTGACGCCGGTGCCCACGGGGGAGGCACGCGATGATCGATGAGCGACTGACATCGGCGCTCTTTCTGTTCAGGACTGCGTTCTCGGCGGTGCGTGCTCGCATACCCATTGTGTTGGCTGATCCGAGGTCCTACCCGCGCGAGGCCATGGTGCTCGCGATGATCGCGGTGCTTGGGATCGTGTTCGTACTCATCCTGGTGTTTCTGATCCAGGAGCAGGTAGTGACGGTTCGCAAGCGCTCAGCACTCGGAATCAAGAGGGACTTCCCCGGAATGGCTCGGCGACTGGTGTGGGCGGTGGCCATCACGGTGGTGGTCGGTCTGGGCCTGGCGAGCCTCCCACTCATTCCCGCTGTGGGTACCGCGTGCGGCGGGTGCCACGTGACCTCGGTCCCGGTCAGCGCGTGGGCGAACGGCCAACATTCGCAGGTGTCGTGCTACGCGTGTCACGCAGCGCCAGGAGTGCTGGGCGCGCTCTCGGCAAGCACTCTCGGGCTCGGAAACCTCGCAAGCGCGGTTCGCAAAGATGCCGTGGTGGGTGCGCCTGGCAACCTGTCCTCGGATGGCTGCATTAACTGCCATGAATCGATTGCCCGGGGCGTGACGGGCACCGGAGTTCGGATGCGGCACAGTGATGTCATCGAGGCGAGAATGCCGTGCGTCCAGTGTCATCGCGCTGTTGGCCACGAGGGAGGTCGCTCTCCTGCATCGAAGGCTTCACCCAGCCAACTCATGGCCGTGTGCCTGACCTGCCACGATGACGAGCGAGCGCCCTCGGACTGCGAAGTTTGCCACGCGAGCCATCCCCTGGACACGGCCACACAGCCCGAGAACCCCGGTTCCACGTCCATACAGATGACGTGCGACGGGTGCCATAAGGCGACCACACGGCAAAGCTGCATCGCTTGCCATGGCCTCGAGTTGCCCCATCCGCCCGGCTTCAGAAGACAACACGCGGCTCTTTCCTCCGACAACCCGGCGCTGTGTGCCAAGTGCCATGAGCTCGCCACAGCGGAGAAGGCGTGTTCCTGTCACAACGAAGTGAATGAACACGGCACCTATTCCGAGTGGTTCCCGCGTCACGGGCCCATGGCCAAACAGACCGGTCCCATGGGCTGCAACTGCCATGCACGGGCGTTCTGTTTGATGTGTCACACCAGCTCGCCATTCGGGCCGTGACGGCCCGCCCTGATGCCGGGATATTGAGAGGGAGCGCGTTGCCTGTTACTATGCCCGCGGTGCGTGAAATGGTTCACAAACTTGGTTCACGTCAAAGTCCGTGCCGTTTGTACGAAGAGAACGAGGGTCATCGTGGCACCTAAGCCCATCAAGGTATCCCGCACTACCGGTTCAAAGTCGCTGCTCATCGCGCTTGTCGCGGTGGTTGTGCTCCTCGGCGCGGCGGTCGGGTATCTCGTGTTCGGTTCGCCGTTGTTCGATACGGCGCCCAAAACAGCAACCGAGAGGGATTACCAACTACTGGTGGCCGCATTGCGAACTCACCCCGACGACCCCGCCGTCCTCATGACCTTGGCCGAGAAGGAGTATGACCTGGGTCGAAAGACCGAGGCGCTCTCACATGCGGCTAAGGCGGCCGACGTCGCGACTCCGACCGCAGGCATCCCGGTTCGATACGCACAGTTGCTCCTGCTCGAAGATCAGCTGAAGAAGGCCGAGAAGTTCGCGGTGATCGAGATAGGGCTCGACAAGGAGAAGAAGAGCGCCGGTCCGCGCTGGATTCTCGCGCAGATCCAGTTCGCGCAAGGGCACAAGGACGCTGCGCTCAAGTCAATGACCGAGGGTCTGGCAATCGATCCGATGGCCGCCGACGCGCGAATCCTCTACGCGGACATGCTGGTCAAAACCGGAGACAAGAAGGCGGCGGAGCGGGAGTATCGCACGGCGCTCAAGTTCATTCCGGGCGACCCACGTGCGATCGAAGGCCTGCAAGCACTCGGCGTGAAGTACGAAGCCACTTCAACCGCAAGCCCCCATACCTCCGGTGCTCCGACGCCTACGTCGAAGCCGTAAAGTCACACTGAAGGAGCATTCTGTGCAGCAGAACCGGAAACTTCTCATTCTTCTCGTCGTGATGGTCCTGGCAATTCTGGGACTCGGCGGTTTCTACCTGTACCTCGCTGGTGGCAGCGGAGGCGAGACCGACAGTGGCGCTGAGAAGAGCGCATCGCAGACGGGCCTTATCCCCGTACGCTCGATCTACCTCTACGGCAACGGCAAGAACCTGGTGCGGCCCACCGGCATCGGATCCGACAGCCAGGGCAACATCTACGCGACGCTCATTGATTCCGCATTGGTAGTGCAGTATGACCAGAGCGGCAACTTCGTGACGTCGTGGGGGAAGCGCGGGTCGGCACCGGGCGAACTTCTCTCGCCGCTCGCGGTGGCCGCCGACCGCCTTGCTCGTCAGGTCTACGTGCTCGACAGATCGCGGCTGCGGCTGATTGCTTATGACCTCCAGGGTAAGTACCTTTGGGAAGTGCCGATACTGAACCCGGTTTCGCTCACGGTTGCATCGAACGGCGAGATCATCGTGGCCACCTACGGACCCATCGCACGCTTCAGCAGCGAGGGCGAACTCCTCGGGCAAGTTGGGGATCGCGGAAAGACATCCGGTCAGTTCGACTACCCTCGCGCAATCGTATCCGACAAGTCCGGATCGATTTACGTCGCCGACACCAACAACAACCGAGTTGTCAGGGCGAAACTGACGGGGGAAGCGACGGCAAGTGTGACGTGGGTGCTTGGTCGGCCACCGGCGGGCCAGGATGATCCCACAGTGCGCTTTGGGCTTCCGACGGGCATTGCTCTGGACGCGCGTGGCAGGGTGATCGTGCTCGATAGCTTCAACCACACGATTGAGATGCTCGATCCTCAGACATCGAAGTCCCTTTCGACGTTTGGTGGGGAACGCAGGGGCCCGACGAATGGCGAGTTCAATCTGCCAACACAGATCGTGGGGCTCGGTGGCGATCTCTTCGCGGTCTCGGACACGTACAACGACCGGTTGCAGATCATCCGCTTGGTCGCTCCGGGAGAGCGGCTGCCTTGGCGGATCTATCCTTGGGTCAAGTGGTTGCTCCTGCTGCCGCTGCTCCTGTTGCTGCTCGTCCTTGGCCGCAAGCGCTTCTTCCTGACCGATGATGTGCTCACGGTTGCGGTGCAAGAGGGGAACGCTCGTCTCCTCGTTGGCGCGGTGAAGTCCCCTAAAGCGCTCACAGAGACCGTGGACAGCCTCAGCGACACAACCGAGCAAGATGTGATGATTGCCGAGTACCTCACTCGAGTCAGCGGAGAGGGAGACACGCCTCTGGCGCGCGTGCTCTCGGCGGCGCAAACGTCGACGATCGAAAAGCTTCTGATCAGGCGTCATGTGATCGTGTGTGCGGATGGGCAGGAGTGCGAAGAGGCTCGTGCGGCCGGCTTCAAGACGCTGTCTTATGCCGAGGTTCAGGCGGAGTTCTCGCTTAAGGAATAGGGACGCCGCCTACGATAGCGAAACCGTATAGATGCATCAGCGAATCTGATGGTCGATTCGGTTGCCAATTGGTTAGTTCATGAACTATCTTGAATGTCGGGCTTGTGAAACCGTGAACGAACGGAATCGCTGAGCCCGACATTCTGTCATGGGGGGAGGTGGAAAACATATGACACACACAATTTTCCGAACTACCCATAAGGAGGAACGACACATGAAGCGTGTGCTAATCACGCTCGCCGTTTGTATGGCGATCCTTGCCGTCGCCGTCCCCGCGTTCGCGGCCGGCTACAACAACGGAGGCAAGAACTACACCACCGGCGCTAATGAGGCCGGATATGGCGACAACGCCGGCATCTATGTTCGCCAGCCTGCGACCAGCGCACAAACGACTGCAGCCGCTGGCCCGCATGGCAACTACACGACGACCACCAACAAGTGCTCTGACTGCCACTCAACGCACTTTGCCAAGGGCTCGTACATGCTCCTCAGGGCGAACAGCCGCGAGGACGCTTGCTCGTTCTGCCACGCTGGTGGTGGCGGTTCGACGCTCAATATCCAGATGGACAACACCTACGACGCCGCTGGAGTCGTCGCCGATGGCTCACGCGGCGCCGGCACGGGGCATACCCTCGGATATACGGGTAACGCGCCTGCCGACATCAACCCTGCGTACACCGATGCTGAGGGTCTGGCATGCTTCGATTGTCACTCGCCTCACGGCAACTCGGCGCGCATTCTGACCACGTTTGCGAACCCGGGCCGTGCGACGTTCAACGACGCGGGTGAAGAGACCGCTGTCGGCGCACCTGCCGGCTCGTCGCACTTCTGGGTCACCAGCATCAAGGGTTCCACCGGCCAAACGGCCATCGACAAGTTCACCAAGTACACCAGTGCCAAGTACGGCACGGTCTACGACCTGCGCAGTTATGTGCCGATCGCAGTCACCGACACGGCTGGGACGATATGGGGTCTGTCACCGGTCGAGGGCAACTTCGTCATCACCAAGCCGCTCACCGGCGCTGAGATCAAGCCCGTATGGGGTACCGGACGCTTCTTGCTGGTCAAGAACCCCGATGCCAAGGACGGCAGCGACATCACGACGTCCGGCGCGGGATCGTACGGCGGCGGTCCCTACGCCCTTGCCGACGGCCTCGGCTCGAACAAGCTCTCAATCAACTGGACCGATCCGCTCGGCCCGGCGAACGCAAAATACGGCGGAAACCAGGACAACGACGGCCAGGCGTTCCCGACCGCTGGGAACGGCATTCTCGCCGTCAGCGAAATGTGCACGGACTGTCACGACGGAGCCGCTGGTTCCTCCGGTCAGGCTGCCAACGTGTGGCTGCCGAGCTCTAACGACTCGTCCACCGGGTCGTATCAGGTGGCGTACTCGCACGACGCTCAGCCACGACATTGAGCACGCCAGATGACACTGGACCCGTCGGGTTCAGTAATGGATAACGAAGGCCCGCACTGCCGCAACTGCCACACCGGTTCAAGCCAGTGCAACCAGTGCCACGGCGACACCGGTACCAACTTCGGTTACGAGCTTCTGACCGAGGGCAAGTCAGTAGCCGCCGGTGACGCGTTTGCGCACACTGCCGCGGTGACCACTGTTTCCAACAAGTGTATCGACGGCGGCTTCAGCTGGCCGCACCGCACCTTGGGCGCGGATCTGCTCAAGGACGAGCTCTACGGTGTCAACTTCGACGGAAGCGCTGTTGCCGTCGGCGGCACCCGCAACACCACGCTTTCCGACGGCGACACTCTTGATCTTGCGAACTACCCGCTTCTCTGGGGGCAGAGCAAGACAACCGAGGCGTCGTATAACGCGTCCGCGAGCGCCATGGTCATGGAGTCTGGCGAGCAGCTCACGAACGCCGGTGGCGTTGAAGGTATGGACTCCGTCTGTATCGATTGCCACGGTAATGCAACGACGTACCAGGGTGACAACCCTGCGATCAAGAGCGCCGCTGGCTGGGAGCTCCTCTGGAAGGGTCTGCCCTAAGCGGATCATGCGTCATGCCGTCGTCTCCCCACTTCGGCTGGAGAGCCCGCACCTTGGAGGTGCGGGCTCTCCGTTCTTTTTGGGCGAGCAAGCCGCGGGTGCCAACGGAATCGACTGCTTGCCCGAGTGCTGCGGGTCGCAGGAGGGGTGATATACTCCGCGGTACGCAATCGCCTGCCCGGCCATTGCGTGGGGGAGCGGCAGCGGTGTCGTTCAGGGGTCGTGACAACGACCGAAAGGGCCTGGCTTCCTATGTCTCGTGTCGACCTTGTGCTGCTTCATGCGCCGAGCGTCTATGACTTCCGTGAGCGCTCCATCATGTTTGGACCCGTTTCCGACATGGTTCCATCCACACCCATCTTCGAGATGTATCCCCTCGGATTCACCACCATGGCCGAGTACATGGAGCGACACGGCCTTCGCGTGCGCATCGTCAATCTGGCGGTTCTCATGCTCAACAAGCCAAACTTCGACGTTGAGGCGTACTTGCGAGCGATGGACCCCGTGGCATTCGGGATCGATCTCCACTGGCTTCCCCACTGCCATGGGTCGATCGAGGTCGCCAAGGTGGTCAAGAAACTTCATCCCACGACACCCGTGATCTTTGGCGGGCTCTCGGCGAGCTACTTCCACGAAGAGCTCATCACCTACGATGCTGTCGACTACGTGGTGCGCGGTGACTCCACCGAGGAGCCCATGACGCAGCTCATGTGGTCGTTGAAGCGTGGAGGTCGGGTCGGTGACATCCCCAACGTCACATGGAAGGACGCCTCCGGCGGAGTCGTGGTCAACGATCTTTCATGGGTCCCCACCGACATGAATGCGATCTCGCTCGACTACTCATTCAACATGAAGTCGGTGATCCGCTATCGCGACATGATGGGCGCGCTGCCGTTCAAGGATTGGCTGCGTTATCCCGTGTGCGCGTCGCTTACCTGCCGAGGATGCACGCACGACTGCGTGACCTGCGGCGGCTCGGCCACGGCGTTTCGCGAGTCGTTTGGGCGCGATAAGATCGCATTCCGCGACCCGGAGCTCCTGGTGCGCGACATCGAGCACATCCAGAAGTACATTCCCGGACCCATGTTCGTGCTCAACGACTTCCTCCAGGCCGGGCGCGAATACACACGCGACTTCGTCCGCGGACTCAAGCGCATCGACATGAAGAATCCCATCGGCTTCGAGTTCTTCAAGCCACCCGCCGAGGAGTTCTATGAGTTCCTCAACGAGAACCTCAACGACTACTCGGTTGAGATCTCAGTTGAGAGTCACGACGATGGCGTGCGAGCCGCCTTCGGCAAGAAGCACTACACGATGGAGCAGGTCGAGGACAGCATCGTTCACGCGCTCAAGAACGGGTGCAGCCGCTTCGACATCTACTTCATGACCGGCATCCCGTCACAGACCGCAGCTTCGGTTCGCGAGACCACCGAGTACGTCCGTCGTCTCTACGATCGTGTTGGCAACGACAAGCGGCTTCTGTGCTTCACGAGCCCCATGGCGCCGTTCCTCGATCCGGGCTCAATCGCCTTCGAGAACCCCGCCGAGCACGGCTATACCTTGCGCGCCCGCACTCTCGAAGAGCACCGCGAGCGAATGGTGCTTCCCAGCTGGAAGCACATCATGAACTACGAAAGCCACTCGATGAACCCGGACGAGATGGTCGAGGCCACCTACGATGCCGCAATCGGCATCAACCGGGTCAAGGCTGACATCGGTATCATCGACCCGCAGGTCGCCGACGTGACCGAGCTTCGCATCAACGAGGCACGCGTTGCCATGGCGCGAATCGACCAGGTCATGGCCGGCCCAACCTCGGCGCAGGACACCGGCATCAGGGCGCTCAAGGAGGAGTTCGACCGCCTCAGCCAGTCCACTGTCGCCGATAAGACCGAGCTCAACTGGCCGCATTCGGCTACCATCAAGCATGTCGCGGCGTGCGCCGGTTTGTTCGTTCAGGAGAATGTCGCTAACCTGTTCGGGTCGAAGCCCGGTGAGTATTCGCCGGCAGTATCCGATCAGCACCCGCTTACGGGCCCACCTATTCAGGTGATCGAACCAACGGAGGCGTGACCTACCACATGTCCGACACCCAGCCCGCTCCCGGACGTCCCACTACCGAGCGGGTGCACGGCATCTTCTCGGCCATCGCGGACCGCTACGACGTCTTCAATGCACTCGCCAGTATGGGCATCGATCGCTCGTGGCGTCGCAAGATGGTTCGGGCGTGCGCGCTGACCTCGACCTCGCGCGTTCTCGACCTGTGCTCCGGCACCGGCGATGTTGCCTTTGCGCTCGCAGAGCAAGGCCGCCCCGCTGAGGTCGTCGCCACAGACTTCGTTCCCGAGATGCTCGCCGTCGCCGAGAAGAAGGCCGAAGCGCACCCGCCGGCGGTGCCGGTTAGTTTCTCAGTCGCCGACGCGCAGGACCTGCCGTTCGAAGATGCTAGCTTCGACGTCGTGACCGTGGCGTTTGGCGTGCGCAACCTGCCTGAGCGCGAACGCAACTTCTCCGAGGTGCTCCGCGTGCTCAAGCCCGGCGGGCGCTACGTCATTCTCGAGTTCTCGCGCCCGCCGTTCGCCCCGTGGCGCGGCGTCTACCACGTGTATCTCAACCACGCGATTCCCGCCATCGGTGGCGTGCTCACCGGCGACCGTTCCGGCTTCGTCTACCTCAACGACTCCATCCGCCAGTTCCCGACGCAGCCTGCCTTGGCGGCCGAATTGCGGGAAGCTGGCTTCTCGGCGATCACCTGGCGCGACCTCACGGGTGGAATTGTGGCGCTGCATACCGCAATCAAGTAGCGAAGCCATGGCGTCGGGTGGCCGAGGGGCCGCTCGAACGTCCTCGACGAAGTGCTCGGCGTCGCCGAACACTTCGTCTGCGGGATTGTTCGCCCGGCCCCTCGGCCACCCGACGCCACACGCGCAGTGGCTGGGGTAGAATCGACACAATCACTTCGCGTGGAGGAAACCCTATGTTGCTCACTGCCCGCTATGTCCTTCCTGTTGCTGCCCCTCACATCGAATCTGGGGCGGTGTTGGTTCGGGACGACAGGATCGTCGAGATCGGGGACTTCGAGCACCTGAAGGCGCTTCATCCGGACGAGCCGGTTACGGACTATGGGCTCGCGGCACTGATGCCGGGGTTCATCGATCTGCACACACATCTTGAGTACACATCCATGCGTGGGCTTGTCGATGACTTGCCGTACTCGGAGTGGAAGCTCCAGCTGTTGCAGAAGGAGAAGCAGTTCACGAGTCAGGACTGGGACGACTCGGCGCTTCTCGGGGCGCTTGAGGCCGTTCAGTCGGGCATCACCACCGTCGCAGACGTGACAGGTACAGGTGCTTCAGGGCACGCGGCACAGGCGGTTGGACTCCGCGGGATCATCTATCGCGAAGTCGAGACCATGGTGAAGTCAAAAGTGGCGGAGGTCATGACGCGCGCCGCTGAAGACATCGCGGCGTGGCGTTCGACGAGCGACTCCACGCGACTCACGATCGGACTTGCGCCCCACGCACCCTACTCGTGCCATCCGGAGCTGTTTCGCAACGTCGCCGAGTTCGCATCTGACGGCACGCCGGTGTCACTCCATCTTGCGGGTAGTGTGGAGGAGTATCAGTTCGTCAAGTATGGTTCGTCGATGCTGGCGACAGATGTGCGTGATACCTTCGATGCCGATGCGCCGCTCTGGCTGCCGACCGGAGTCAGCCCGGTGCGCTACGTCTTGCAATGGGGCCTGTTCGATCTGCCGAACATCATGGCTGTTCACTGCACGCAGGTCGACAAGAGCGACATCGAGGTGCTGGCCGCGCACGATGTCTCCATCGCGCACTGCCCGCGCTGCAACGCCAAGCTCGGCATGGGTATCGCTCCCATCGAGAAGTTCCTGCGAGCAGGGATCAGGGTTGGTCTTGGCACGGATTCGCCTGCTGCATCGAACTCGATGGACGTGTTCGAAGAGATGCGTATCGGTCTTCTTGTGCAGCGCGCCGCGCTCGGGGAGGAGCACTTCATGAACGCTCGGCAGTTCGTGAAGATGGCGACATTGGATGCAGCCCGAGCGCTCAAAATGGACGATCGGCTTGGCTCGCTTGAACCAGGGAAGCAGGCCGACATCATCGCCGTGGATCTATCGAAGTCACACCAGATTCCAACACACAATCCCTACAGCACGCTGGTGCACACGGCCAACCAGGAGAATATCCTCGCGACGTACGTCGCGGGCGAGATAGTGTATGAGAATCGAGAGTGGCCAGGGATCGATCATCAGCGCATTTATGGACGTGCTGAGGAGATGCGCGACAAGCTGCGGGCTTAGCGCGCGCATGGCGCGGTAATCGCTAATCCGTCGGTACGTGCATGCTATACTACGCGAGGTTCAGGCAGGCCCAGAGCGGGTGCGTACGGCATCCGTGAGCGAATCAGGAGGATCGTACGTGAGCGATCAAGACTTCTTCTTCGATGAGGACGAGAAGCCGGCAGCTAAGGCTCCGGCCAAGAAGGCAAGCGGCGCCACCGGCGCAGCCAAGCCCGCAGGCAAGGCGGCAGCGCCTGCGGCCGAGCCCGCATCCACCGTTGCCACCGTCACTATGACGGTCGCGATTCTCATCGGTGTTATCGGGATTCTCGTCGGCGCTATCGGCGGCATCTTCATCGGTCGCGGCCTCGCCAGCACCACAGTGGCGGGACCTGCCGTAACCGCTCCCGCAGTGACCGGTACAGGCACCGGCGCACCGCAGCTCTCCCCGGAGCAGCTGCAGGGTGACCTGCCATCCGGCCATCCGGCCATCGGCAGCGGCGCGGCCACAACGACGCCAGGCAAGTAGCATCTAGCGAACGAGTGGGCCCGGCGCGGCAGTGACGCCGCCCCGGGCCCTCTTTCTGTGTGACACTCCGAGGAGGTTGTGCGGTATGGCAAAGACCAAGTCGTCGAACTCGGGTTCCAAAAAGCCCGGAAAGGCGAAGGGCGGGATCATGGGGCTGGACAAGTCCAGCACCTCTCTCGGCATGAAAATCATCATCAGCTTGCTGATCTTCGCGTTCATCAGCACGTTCTTGTACGGCGGAATCGCCAGCATCATCCAGGCGTTCCAGGGTAACCCCAACCAGCAAGCGGCCCCCTCGACCGATCCGGTCGCTGCGGCACAGACGCAGTTTCAGCCGCAGATCGATGCGCTGACGAAGCTGGTCGAGAGTGATCCCACGAGCCAGACGCCCTTGGTCAATCTCGGCAATGCGTACTTCGATTGGGCGCAGCAGGTCTCTCAGGCGAGCCAGAACTCGACGACTGCCGCGGTGACTGCGGGAACCCTCTGGATATCTGCCAAGGACACCTACGCCAAGGCAATCAAGCTCAAGTCCGGCGATCCTGCGTTGACCGTCGATTACGCGATCGCCACGTACTACTCCGGTGACACCGCCGGCGCCATCGCGATTGCGCTTCCTGTCTCAGAGTCGAGCCCGACGTTCGCGCAGGCATGGCTGAACCTCGGCGTCTTCTACCAGGCATCAGGCGAGTCTGCCAAGGCGGTTGCAGCGTTCAACCAGTATCTGAAGCTCGATCCGACCGGCAAGCAAGGCAACGCGGACTACGCGAAGCAGCAGCTGGGAATCCTGAAGAACGCCTCAACGGGCACTTCGACTACTCCGTAGCAGTCGCGCCTACACAGTGAACTCGGATGCGGGCGCCTCAGTCGGGGCGCCCGCTTCAGTTTGGGTCCCCGATGATCTGCCGCGCCTCGAGCAACGACTTCGCTGTTGAGAAGATTCCATTGAGCCGGGTCAGCGAGAGGATGTTGTCCACGGTCTCGTTGGTCACGAGTACAAGCTTTCCGCCCATGGATGAGTACTCTTTTGAGAGCGACAGGAGCAGGCCGAGTCCGGAACTGTCGAGATACTCGAGAGATGACAGGTCGACGATGGTCGCGGGTGGGGCCGACTTGAGTATCCGATCGATGCTCATTCGGAACGTGGCGCATTCTCCGTAATCCAGGTCCCCGGTCAATGTAAGGACCCACTCCGCGGGAGTCTGCTCCAAGTCTATTGTGAGTGCCATGAGCGTCCTTTCTGGACTCGTACGCCTACGCTGTTGGTACCCATTGCTCGCGCTATTGGTGCCATCTGCATCTGGGCGGTACAATTCGACCATCGCACAACAGCAATAGGGAGCCGATGAGCAGATGGAACTCGATATCAAGCAGCACCTGTCCGGAGACCTCTGCGAACTCACTCTCACGGGTGAGATCGACGTTTACACGGCACCGAGCCTCAAGAAGGAACTCGTGGAGCTCATCGAGGGTGGCTGCAGTAACGTCATCGTCGACCTTGAGGGCGTGGCCTTCATCGACAGTTCCGGTCTCGGTGTGCTCGTGAGCGCTCTTCGGCGTGCCAGAGAGCGCGAGGGCGCGGTCCGCATCGTCTGTTCTCGCGACAGCGTACTGAAGATCTTCCGCATAACCGGACTTGACAAGGTCTTCCCGATCTTCCCGAATATCGCTGAAGCTCGCGAGTTCTAGAGACAACTGCGGCGGCCGGTACCGCCTGTGACGGGCACAAGAGTTGCGTGTCCGAGAGGTACGCCGTCGTGAAAGGGTGGGGTTGTGTTTGGCATCAGCGGGACGGAACTCGTCCTCATAGGGGTCTTTGCGCTCATCATCTTTGGGCCAGACAAGATTCCCGACATCGCTCGTACGGTCAGCAAGGCCGTCAAGACCTTCAAGCGCGCCCAGGAAGACATGGAGCGCTTGATTAAGGTTGAGATGTACGCGGCCGACCCCGACAAGGAGACGTCGCCGTTCGCCCCCAAGGACCCGTTCGCCGCGCCAAACGTGGTGGCGGCAACCGAGGCTGCGAAGAAGTCCACCGTCGCCTCGACGTTGTATGCGGCGACCGATGAGGAAGAGGAAGAGGAGGAAGAGGAGTAACCTCCTTCACATCCTATGCCCATCACGCCCCAGCGCATGCCCTTTTTCGATCACATCGCCGAGCTCCGCAGGCGAATCGTGGTCATCGCTGTCACCCTCTTGGTCGGCTCCATGGCGCTCTATACATGGGGTTGGGAGATTTACACACTGGTCATGGGTCCGGTTCTCGAGACGCTCAAAGTGCAGCCCCAGATCTTCACGCCGTTTGGTACGTTTGGGTTGCGCTTCACCGTCGCGTTTTATGCGGCGATCGTCGCCGGCAGCCCGATCATCCTTTGGCAGATAATGGCGTTCTTTCTTCCCGCGCTCCGCGAGAAGGAGCGGCGGTACGTAATCCCTACATTCGCCGCTGGAGTCTTGCTCTTCGCAGCCGGCGTCGCCTTTTGCTACTTCATCATCCTGGACACCGCGTTCGCGTGGATCCTCGCTCAGGGTGGGACGGCCGTCGGAGTCACCCCTGACGCGGTGAAGTACTTTCAGGGCGTCGTGCTGATGCTGATCGGCTTCGGCGTCGGGTTCGAGCTACCGGTGGTTGTGTTCTATCTGGTGATCTTCAACATCGTGCCCTACGCGAAGCTGCGAGCCAGTTGGCGCGTGGTGTATGTGGTCCTGATGGTCGTGGCCTCCGCGGCGACTCCCGACTGGTCGCCATGGACGATGGGCGGGCTCTATGTGGCGCTGGTCGTCTTGTATGAGCTGAGCATGCTTCTGGCTCGTGTGACGTTGCGAAAGCGCATCGCCGAGCAGAAGCGGGCCGAGCTCGCCGACGACGAACTGGCGACCGTCTAAGGAGCACCGCCGTCTCTATGTCCAGACACCGAGGCCGAAATCGAGAGGTACACGCGTGCACGAGATGGGCATCACTCAGAGCATCCTCGACGCCTCCTTCATCGCTGCCGAGAAGGCCGGTGCGACGCGCATCACTGAGATCGCCGTCAGTATCGGCGAGCTGACTGAGATCGTGGACTTCGCGCTTCAGTTCGCGTTCGAGGCACTCACGCCTGGCACGATTGCCGAGGGTGCCACGCTCGTGATAACGATGGTCTCCGCGAAGTCGCGATGCCGCGACTGTAACCTCGACTACTTCCACGACCGCTTCGAAATGCTGTGTCCCACCTGCGGCGGCCTCAACATCGAGCCCCTGCAGGGTCGCGAGATGCAGATCGACAGCATCGAAGCCGACGACGACATCACCAAGGAGTGACGCGTGTGCACATCGATCTCGCTAAGCCCATTCTCGATCGTAACGAGCGTTTAGCGGCCGAGAACCGCGTCCGCTTCGACGCCGCCGGCGTCTTCGTTCTCGACCTGATGGCGTCCCCCGGCGCCGGCAAGACGTCGACGATTCTCGCGACGATCGCCGCACTGCGCGACCGCTACCGCATCGCCGTGATCGAGGGCGACATCGCGAGCAAAGTCGACGCCGAGAAGGTCAAGGCACACGGAATCCCAGCGGTACAGATCAACACCGGCGGAGCCTGCCACCTTGAGTCCGACATGATCAAGCGTGCGGTCGACGCACTTACGCTCGACGAGCTCGATCTCATCATCATCGAGAATGTCGGCAACCTCGTGTGTCCGACCGACTTCAATCTGGGCGAGGATGCCAAAGTCATGATCCTCTCGGTGCCCGAGGGTCACGACAAGCCCTACAAGTACCCGGGAATCTTCCAGATATCCGAGGCGGTCATCCTCAACAAGATCGACACCATGCCGGTGTTCGACTTCAACGAGGAGGAGTTCAACGGCGAGGTCCGCACGCTGAACCCCAAGGCCCCGATCTTCCGCATCGCCGCGACCAAAGGTGAGGGCGTCGCCGAGTGGGCCGAGTGGCTTGCAGCACGCATCGACGCCAAGAAGGCTGCGGGCGCGGCTGGTGCCGCAGTCGATGCCGAGGCGACCGACGGTGGTGTCGCGTGATATCGCGCGACGAAGCGCTCGCTCTGGTCAACGAGCGAATCCCCAATCGCAACCTGGTGAATCACTGTGTCGCAACCGAGGTGATCATGGAGGCGCTGGCCAAGCACCTCGGGCTGTCGGATGGCGATACTGAGCGGTGGCTGCTCACCGGTCTGCTGCACGACGTCGACTACGCCGAGACCGCCGACGACCCTGCGCGCCACGGTATGATTTCAGCGGAGCTGTTGGCGGGACTCGTTGACGACGAGATGTTGCACGCGATTCTGGCCCACGCGG
>JBBRWO010000008.1:0-35797 GCA_038249135.1 Coriobacteriia bacterium | reverse complement strand
GTGGCCTTGTATCCCGAGAGGTACATCCAGATCGCCGAGTCGTACGCGCTGGTCTTGGCGAAGACGGCGGTGGCGCAGGCGCGGCGCGTCTCGAGCGTAGTGGCGCCGGCGTTGGCTCGCATCTCAGCGAGGATGTCGTCGTAGAGGGCGGGCTCGGTGACCACCGTGACGCTCGCGAAGTTCTTCGCCGCGCTGCGCAGCATGGAGGGGCCGCCGATGTCGATGTTCTCGATCGCGTCGGCCTCGGTCACACCCTCCTTGGCGATGGTCGCCTCGAACGCGTAGAGGTTGACGCACACCAGGTCGATCATGCCGATGCCGTGCTCCTCGGCGGCGGCCATGTGCGAGGGGGTGTCGCGGCGGGCCAGCAGGCCTCCGTGGACGCGCGGGTGGAGTGTCTTGACGCGGCCGTCCATCATCTCGGGGAAGCCGGTGAGGTCGTCGATGGGGCGGACCGGTACGCCAGCGTCGGCGAGCGCCTTCGCAGTGCCGCCGGTGGAGACGATCTCAACACCGAACTCGTCGGCCAGCGCACGGCAGAACTCCACCACGCCGGACTTGTCGGTGACGGACACGAGTGCGCGCTTGATGGGCTCAGACACTGGGACGACCTCCTGGCGATGTGGCTGACAATCCGATGCGGTGAATCGATCGGTGAGAGATACGTGACGGTGCGCATAGTGTAGCGGAAGCAAGGGCCCCGATGCCCTCCCGCGCCAGGAACCGAACTACTTCACCCGGAGCCGCAGCTCGTACTCCCGCGGGCCGATACGAATGAGGCGTCCCTCGGTTTTCCGGCGGGCAATCTCGACGAGCGCCATGCGGGTGAGCATCTCGACGTCTTCCGGAGTACGCGTGCGGCTCGATCCGGCGTGACGAGCCGCAGTGAGACGCTCAGCGAGGTAGGCCGTGTCACGCATACTCTCTGATCTGCGAGACTTCCAATCGACCCAGTCCACTGTCCGACTCATCCCATACCTGCTTCGCGCAACGCGCGCTCGAGCTCCTCGACGACTTGCTCCTCGGTTGCACGCTGCGACAGATACGCCGAGTCGAGCCCATCGGCTGTCCGAAGCAGCCTGACCGCCCACTCACAGGACTCCCTGTGCTTCCAGTGGGCGCACGCTGCCAACCGGTCTATCACCAGATCCTCTAGCCCGATGATGTAGGCCGTCATCGAGCCGATACGCACCGCGACCGCGTGCTGTTTCTCCTGCGGTCCGAGCGCCGACCCAGGCACCTCCACGAGCAACCCCAGTTCCTCGTCGTACCAGTGACGCCCCTCGCGCTCGAAGCCCCACGCATCGAGCACCTGGCCGACGGGCTCAGACTCACCCGCCAGATCGATGTCGACGGTCGCATAACTCCCGGCGGTGTAGAACTCGACCGCGTGACCGCCCACCACCACGGGTGCGGGCCAACCCAGCGCTTCGACGCCGGCGGTCAGCATGCCCACGAACACCAGACGTCGCTCAAGCTGGTCCACCACGGGTTCCAGAATGGCCTCGAGCGCCCGCCTCGTGGGAATGGAGCCGGGTTCAGCGGCAATCGACGCGCCGCCGGACGCACTACTCCCCAGCCACGCGTCGAGATCCGACTCGCGCACGCGCCAGAGACGCCCGACCTTTACTGCGGGCAGGGCGCCGCTGCGCACCTTGTTGTACACAGTGCGCTCGGTCACGCCCAGATAGGTCGCGACACGAGCGATATCCCAGAGTTCTTCCATAAGGGCAGAGTAGCACATTACGGGTACGCAAAGGAATACAACGGAACCCATAGGAACGCATAGGAATCTACAAACGACCAGCAACGTCCAATCGGCAGACAAACGGGCCGCCCCGCACGGTGGCGGAACGGCCCGTCGAGTCAGTCGAAATCGTGCGTTTGCACGAGCGCAGGCTCACGCGCTCGAAGTGGTTGCTACTGAAGCTGCTTCCATGCGGCGCCGGTCACCTTGTACTGCGAGATGATCTGCTGCTTGTTGTCGCCGTTCTCGTCAAAGCTGACGACTCCGGTCACGCCATCAAGCGTACCGGCACGAACCGCTGCCATAACAGCCGCACGGTCGTTGCCGGCCTTGATGACGGCGTTCATGATGATCTTCGCGCAGTCATATGCGTACGAGTCATACGCCTGCGGATCCTCGTTGAACTTCGCCTTATACGCTGCGGCGAACTCCTTGCCCTTGGGCTGCTGCTCAAGCGGCAGCCCCAGCGAGGTCGCGATGTCGCCTTCTGCGTTGGCTTTGCCGGCAATCTTGATGAAGTCAGCCGAGAAGATCATGTCGCCGCCGATGAGCGGCACCTTCAGGCCGGCCTCCTTGCTCTGCTTGGAGAGCAGGCCGCCCTGGTTGAGGGCACCGGCCCAGTAGATCGCCTGGGGCTTCTTAGCTTTCACGCGGCTGACGAGCGCGTTGAAGTCGACATCGGCCGACTGTACGTGCTCGGCGGCGACGATGGTGCCGCCCTTGGCCTCGTAGGCCTTGGTGAACTGCGCCGCAAGACCCTGGCCGTACGGAGTCGAATCGTCTACGACCGCGACCGACTTGAGGCCGAGGGTCCCTGCTACGAGCTCGCCCGCTGCTGCGCCCTGTGCGTCATCCTTGGCGACGACGCGGTTCACGTTGGGCAGACCCTGCGCGGTCAGCGCCGGGTTCGAGCTGACGGATACCATGGCGATCTTCGAGGTGTTGTAGACCGGTGACGCCGGAATCGAGCACCCGGAGTTGAAGTGACCGACGACGCCGACGACGCCCTTGTCGCTCGCGAGCAGGTTGGCGACGTTGACGGCTTGCTTGGGGTCGCCCATGTCATCTTCAGCACGCAACTGGAACTTGAAGCCGGCGGAGGCGGCCTCAGTCGAAGCGTTGACCTCTTCCATGGCGAGCTCGACGGCGCGCTTCATACCTTGGCCGTAGATCGCGTTGTCGCCGGTGAGCGGAGCCGCGAAACCGATCTTGACCTCGGTCGGCGCCGAGCCATCAAGCTTCGCGCCGTCTGTCTTGGTCCCGCAACCGGTCAAAAGAGCCGCGGTCGCGACGAGTGCCAGTGCGGCGATCGCCGTGGTACGGAATGCATGCTTCATTCGAAATCCCTTCCCGTTGTATCCCCTTGTCGCCGACAACAGCCGACAATAAGTGAATATAGCAGTGCAGGGTATGCGAAAGGAAGATGAAACGCCGGCTGCGCTCCCGCTGGCTATTTGGTGGAATCGGGCCTCGAGCCGCGCTTGCGATTAACGACGGCGATTATCGCAGCGAGCACCGCAAACACCAACAGGCCCGCCAGTACCGCAATCGGTCCTCGGCTCGAGCCGATCGGCACTTCCGCGGGAGCTTCGACCGGACCCCCGTTGGCTACGCCTGCACCGGCCTCCGCACCCGTGGCCGTGGGCTCTGCCGAACTCGGCGCAGCGGCCAGGATCGTCAGCTTCAGCGACCCGATCTCTCCGGCCTTCATGGACGCGTACTCGCGTACATACGACGACGCGCCCTTGGCCACAGGCACAACGGTGGTGAGTTCTGAGCCCGCGACGGCGCGGTAGCCCGCAGGGACCGTGACCCCCATAAGTATCCGGCCAACCGCTGAGTCCGGCGTCCATGTCATGTCGACCGTGGCCGCGTTCTCGTCGATCATGTCTGCCGGTGGCGTCAGTTCAACCTGCACCACGTGCGACTTGGTCACCGTGAACACCAGCGAAGCAGCCTTCCCGGACGTGACGATCCGGGCATCGGTCGCGGAAATGTCGTTGGCGGTGTTGGTCCCCATCACCTCGCCTGCCCAAATGAGCTTGGAGCCGACGGGAATCGGGACGGCCACCGAGACGGGCAGCTTCACGTCTTTCTTGATGGCGAGTCTGACCACATAGGTGGGATCCTTGCCTCCCTCGATGTCGGCGAGCGACACCGTACCGCCCACCCAGATAGCCGGAGGGGCCGCCAATGCGGCGGCGGGCAGGATAAGTACTGCGAGAAGTGAGACGACCACGAACCGACTCAGAATTTGTGAAAACTTGAACTTGCTTGGCACCGGGATCCTCCGTCGCTTGCCATCAGGGAATGGCTCAGTCTAGCATCGCCCGCTCAGGCGTCGCCAACCGGAATCGCCGGTGCCTGCTCGAGCCAGCTCGTTCTGACTCGTGACCATCAGCTCCACACTCCCGCAAACAGGCTCTCAACCGCCGAGCAGACCGGACCGCCGCGTCTGCGAATCGCCGCGCAGCCCCCCAGCGCATTGGTCAGAAACGCCTCATCTGCCGCTTCGAACCGCTGCCATGAGATCGGCTCGCGTCGAACCTCGAGCCCGATACCACTCGCCGCCGCTGACACGAATGCAGCCGAGACGCTGGGGATGGCATGGGTCGCCAACGGCGTGATCGCGACACCGCTCTCGACGATCCAGATCGCGGCGGTCGAGCCGTCGAGCACGACGCCTTCCGGGCCGACGATGACCGCCTGCTCGGCATCGAGCGCAGCGGCGGCTTCGTGCGCGGCGTCCCACCACGAGCGGTCGAGCGGCTTGGCGGGCCGATACGGAATCGGCGGGACGTCGTCCACCTCAATGCGGGCAACGCGCGGGCCGTCAGGCACATCGAGCGTTGAGAGTGCTCCGGTCACCTCGGCGACGATGCCTCCTTCCGGCGTCACGCTTACGTTCAGCCGCCCGGGGCGCCCGTGTTCCGCCGTCCCGTGCGTGACGCTGTGCGCGGCCGCTGAGAGCGCTGCCCGGTCGACATCGGCGAGCAATGCCTCGCCGCATCCTCCAGCACGCAACCGCTCGCGGTGGAAGGTCCACAGCGGCACGCGGCCGTCGCATACGCGACAGGTTTCGCGCAACGCCTGCGCGGGGGCCGCACCCAGCAGCGGTTCGGTCTTGAGCACGCTCTCTCGCCACTCCTCGGCGGCGTCGGACTCCACGGTGATGCCGCAGCCGGTCCCGTACGCGACGTGGTCGCCGTCGACCTCGAGCGTGCGGATGAGGACGGACGAGTCCAGCCGCCCAGGCACGGCGACGAGCAACGCGCCGGTATAGGCACCTCTCGGCGTGTCCTCGAGATGCTCGGCAAGTCGCACGGCTGCGATCTTTGGCGCGCCGGTGATCGAACCGCAGGGGAACGTCGCCTCCAGCAGGTCGCCGATACTCGCCTCCGCGTTCATGAGCCCGCATACGCTGCTCACGGCCTGGTGGCAGTAGGGCGTGGTCTGAATCGAAAACAGCGGGTCGACGCGGATGCTTCCAGCCTCGCACACGCGCCCCAGGTCGTTGCGCTCCAGGTCGACGATCATCACGTGTTCCGCCCGCTCCTTCTGTGAGCCGAGAAGGTCGGCGACGAACGCGGCGTCCTCGTCGGGCGTCTCCCCGCGTGGTCGCGTGCCCTTCACGGGGCCTATCTCGACCTCGAGTCCGCGCAAGCGCACGAAGCGCTCGGGCGAGCTCGACACCAGCGCACGCTCACCGCGCACCCACGCCGCGCCCATCAACGCTGGCGTGCGCTCAGCCAGCGAGCGGAACAGCTGCGCCGGCGTGAATGCGGTCGTGCCGAACACCCGCCGCGTGAGGTTGAGCACGTACACGTCGCCGCGACGCACCGCGTCCGCAACCGCCTCCACCGCCGCCGAGAAGGCCGCCTCGTCCAGATCGGTGTGCGCATCAAAGACCAGGGGCGGTAGGGCGACGGGCGCGGAGGGTTCTACGGCCTCGGGCGGGGGCGGAAGCGCATCGGCGGCCAGATCGCCCCAGGTGTGCCAGCCTTCGGTGCCACGCACGAGGCCGCCTCGGTACACCGCGTAGCTCGCGCTGCCGTCGTAGGGCAGCTCGGCAGCGATGAGCAAGGGCTCGTCGGCATCATACGCGCGCTGGAGGATGGCGCCGACGCGGCACATCTCCTCGCCCTCGCGACACTCCACGCTGCCTCGCTCGACAGGGTCGATCGCGATCAGGGCAGTGCCGTCGAACCAGCCGTCGTCATCGGCGGGATGGAGAACGAGCGGCCAGCGCTCGCAGCACGCTTCAAGCCAGTCGGCGGCCGAGACGCTTGCGGGCGCCACCAGCGGGCCGAGTGCCCGAAGCGTGATCCTCATGCCGGTGGAGCGATTCGCACTTTGCGGCCCACGACTTCGACGCGGTTCTCGGCGATGAGCTGGAGCGTCGCGGGCAGGATGTGGTGTTCGACTTCGTGCAGCTTGGCTTCGAGCGTGGCGAGCGTGTCATCCTCGGCGATGGCGATGGTTTCCTGGGCGATGATCGGACCCTCGTCGAAGACCTCGTTGGCGAAGTGGACGGTGACCCCGGTGACCTTCACGCCGGCCTCAAACGCGTCGCTGATGCCGCTGGCGCCCGGGAAGCTGGGCAGAAGCGCCGGGTGCAGGTTCACAACCCGGTTAGGGAAGAAGTCGAGGACTTCCTTGCCCAGAAGCCGCATGTAACCGGCCATGACCACGTAGTCGACCCCGTGGTCGCGGAGTGCGTCCCGGATGGCGGCGTTGTAGGCGCGCGGGGAGTCATGCACGGTCCGGTCGACGTATACCGCATCGATGCCGTGGTCCTTGGCACGAGCCAGTCCGCGAGCGGAGTCGTGGTTTGAGAGGACGACGGCGACCTCGGCGTCGAGCGCACCGGACTCCACTGCGTCGATGACGGCCTGCAGGTTGGTGCCCGAGCCGCTGATGAGGATGCCGAACCGGACCTTGCGGTCGATCATCGGTATGCCACCTTCCCCTCGCCGGCCACGATCTCGCCGACCTCGAAGACGCTCTCCCCCGCCTCGCGCAGCACGACCGCGGCCTCAGGGGCATGCTTGGGATCGAACACCAGCATCATGCCGAGTCCCATGTTGAACGTCCGGTACGCCTCTTCCGCCGAGAGGCCCGCGGCCTCGACCGCAAGCTCGATCACGCGCGGAATCGGCCAGCTGCCGCGCGCCACGACCGCGTCGGCGGTCTTGGGCAGCACGCGATCGAGGTTCTCGGTGATGCCGCCACCGGTGATGTGTGCCATCGCCTTGACGGGGATGCCGGACGCGAGGAGCGCCGCGATCGACTTGGCGTAGATGCGGGTGGGTTCGAGCAGCGCGTCTCCCAGCGTGGTGCCGCCGAGGTCCACGCGCGGCAGGTCGAGTTCGGCCTCGTGGCCGTCGACCAGCACGCGACGCACGAGCGAGAATCCGTTGGAGTGCAGCCCGCTTGAGGAGAGTCCCAGCACGACGTCGCCGGGCTCCACCGTGGAGCCGTCGACCATCTTGGGGCGATCGACCACGCCGACGCAGAAGCCGGAGAGGTCGTAGTCCTCATCGGCCATGATGCCGGGGTGCTCGGCCATCTCGCCGCCGATGAGCGCGCAGCCGGCCTGGCGGCAGCCCTCGGCGATGCCGCCGACGATCGCCGAGACACGCTCGCTATCGAGCTTGCCAATCGCCACGTAGTCGAGGAAGAAGAGCGGCTCGGCACCGGTCACGAGGATGTCGTTGGCGCACATCGCGACCAGGTCGATGCCCACAGTGTCGTGCTTGCCGAGCAGCTGCGCGAGCTTGAGCTTGGTGCCGACGCCGTCGGTGCCCGAAACCATGATCGGCTCGGCCATCCCCTTGAACGCCGCGGCGCTGAACAACCCGCCAAAGCCGCCGATGTCACCGATGACCTCAGGGCGATACGTGGAGCGCACAGCCTCGCGGATCCCCTCGACGGCGCGCGCGCCCTCGGCGGTATCGACGCCGGCGTCGCGGTAGGTGACGGGAGTACGGGTGGTGTCGTCGCTCATGGCGGATGCTCCAGGGCTCGTGGCGGCGGTTGGAATTAAGCAGGGACGACCCGAGTTGGCCGTCCCTGCGATTCTACCAGTCTGTGCTGAGTGCCAGTGACGCTACGGGTACATCGGCTGGCTCGGCGGCTCGATTGCCGTCTTGACCTGCGATGTCACCTTCGAACTGATGACGCCGGTACCACCGAAGATCTCGGCCTGACCGATTTCGAGTGAGTTATCGGCCAACACGCGCTTGGTCGCGGCGTGGAGCGTGTCGCCCGTAGTGAGCAGCAAGACTCCACCGACTGAGCCCAAGGCGGGACCGGCGGCCAGACCGTCGGCGAATGTGGTGCCGCTCGCGATGCCGACGCGGGCCCAGTCAAGGTAGCCTTCGTCGACGCCGAACTGCGCGATGATCACGGTCGTATCGTAGCGGTTCGCTCCACCCAGACGACGCCACGATGGGCACACCCGCGAAGCAACCGACTCGGGAATGGTGCGCGCGCCTCCCGCGACCAGCGCGGTATCGATCGGGCCATACGTGCCGTCGATCTCCTCGAGTGCATCTTGGGTCGCGCCTGGTACGCTCGTGCTGCTCACCAGCAGGATCGGCGTGCGAGATGCGTACGCGAGCGGGCTCATGGCGAGCGCGTCGACGACGGAATTGCCGCTCGCGACGATCACGCGGCCATCCCAGCCCTCCTTGGTGTCCGAGGTGAGCTCAAGAACCTTGAGGCTGACCAGTCCGGCGGTCTCGTATCGGCTGCTGCCGCCGATGCGCGAAACTTTCAGGCCACGGCCGTTAAGCTGGCTCAGCACATGATCCGCGACACTCGCCGTGCCGCCGACCACGATGACCTCCTTGGCACCGAGCCGCGTGATCTCGCGACCGGCGTACGAGTCGAGACTGCTCTTGCCGGTGAGCAGGACGGGGCCTTTGACGGCACCCGCGAGTGGCGCGACGCAGAGCGCATCGGCGCTGGCCGTGCCTGACACCAGAATGACCGTGTCGGCCTTCGAGAAGTGCGATGCCGAGGCGATGGCGGCGGTCTCGTATCGCGTCTTGCCCGCTCGGCGCACGACACCGGTGCCCACGGTGCTGCTCGCGGTGTCGCTCTGCGGGCCTTCGTGGCCCACGCCGTCGACTGCGGAGATCTTGAACCAGTACTTGGTGCCGGTCTTCAGACCGCCGACGTAGAAGGTGTTGTCGTACGCCTCGGCACCGTGAACCGTCGTGACCTCGGTCCAGGGACCGGTGGCTACCGTGGAGCGCCAGACGCGGTACGCGACGATGCTCTCATCGACCGGGTCGGCCCAGCTCAGACGGACGCCGGTATTCCAGTTCTCGGCGGTGAGGGTCGTGGGCTTGGAGGGCGCGGTGCGGTCGACGAAGATCTGTGACTCCGTGCTGAAGTAGTTGCCGGCTGCGTCGCGGTACTCGCCCATCACCGTCTGCCAACCGTCAAGCGCAAGCAGCTCAACGACGGAGTTCGACGCAAAGGGTGTCCACACCGCCTCCGGATCGTACTCCCCGTTGCTGAAGAGCCTCATCTGAGTGGCGCCCTCGACGTAGGACGTGACCTGGACTATGGGATCGCGTGTGAATTGGTCGCCATCGTTGATTACGAGTTCACCCTCAGGAGCGACAAAGTCAGTGTCGATACGAATCGAAGCCGGAACTGAGTTGTTGCCTGAGGCGTCGGTGGCGTAGACGGTGTAGTAGGCGTGCGCATCGGTCTCAAGCAACTTCCAGTCGCTCGCCGCGGAACCACGACCCGCGAACACCAAGATGCCCTTGGGATCTCCCACGGTCGGCGTCGCGTCGGTGCGACGCGTCACGGTGATCGTCTCGTAGCTGGAGGCCAACGGTGACATCCAGCTGACCCCGACACCTCCGTCGAGCATGCGAGCCTCGAGGAACTTCACGCGGGTCGGAGCGGTAACATCAATCACCGTCACCGAGTCTGTCGCCGCCGCGGAGTAGTTGCCCGACGCGTCCATCGCGTAGGCCGCCGCATACAGCGTTGTGCCGTTCTTCAGACCCGAGACCGAGCTTGCGGTCGCGGTACCCTCGTACGTGACCGTCGCGGACGCATCCTCGGGTCCCGTCGGCATCATCCCCTCGCGCCACAGCACACGCGTCGCCGAGAAGTCGGCATCTGACGGGTTGGCCCATGCGAAGTCGACCACACCGTCGCCCATCGCCGTCGCCGAGAAGCCGGCGGGCGAACCGGGTGCAACGCCATCGGTCGAGATCCTGTGGCCTCGGCTGTACGCCCAGGCCGAGTTCACGCCGTTGGTCGCACGCAGGCGGAACCAGGCGTCGGCGGTATCGGTGGCGGGGACGGTGAACTTGAGTGCGGTAGAGCCGGCGGGCGCGGTCCCCAGTGGCGTGAAGTCGTGAGCGACCAGCTTCACATTGTCGACACTCATGTGGAGGTCGGGGGTGGTCGGAGCCATCGCGTAGTTCTCGTAGATGAACATGACGGTGTGCTCGCCAGCGGAGAGTTCGAAGGACTTCTGCGTCCAGTCCATGCTCTCCCACATCCACTCGCCGTCCATACCGTCGTCGATGTAGCACATGGCCATCTGATCCCAGCCGACCTTGCCTTTCCACGAGAAGGACAGCTTCGCGCCACCCGGCGGCGCTGTGACCGTCGCGACCATCCCGGAGCCCGAGCCCCGGGTCCAGCCATCGCCCACGTCAACGCCAGCACCGACAATGCCGCTCTTGGCACCATACGTACCGCCGTTGACGTCGATGGGGTCGTTTGAGACCGCCCACGGCGTCATAGTGCCGAGGGTACTGAACTCGCCCAGCGTTGCGCCCTCGAAGTCCTCGGCCCATGCGGTGTAGGGCAGGCCGATCTCCGCCTCGAACATGGCGCTCGGATCCCCACCAGACGCGGGGGTCCATGTCAGCGTCGTCTCCGAGCCTGCCAGAAGTGTCTTCTTGGCCTTGGGACCGGTGATGGTCGGGCGTCCCGGGTAGGTCGTCAGAGCGGCCTGCACATTGAGACGGCCGCCATAGACGGTCTTGCCGTCAAGCGACGGCAGTTGATCGGTGGTGTTAAGCACGCGGGCCGCGATCTCTGAGGCTGGCGCCGTGGGGAGCTGCGACATGAGGAGCGCGAGTGCACCCGAAACCATCGGGGCAGCCATCGACGTGCCGGAGAGCCGACCGTACTTACCCACCTGCATCTGCGTGTGCACGGACTCGCGGGTCACGGGCTTGGGCTCGGGCGGCATGGTCTCGCCGAACGAGTCAGGGTAGAACGGGAGCTCGCCCTCACCCGGCCACGCCTTCCCGCCAGGAGGATAGGGCATATCGTAGAGCGGCACGATCGCGTCAGAGCCGGTCGGCCACAGGAACTCGTCGTTCATGTAGGAATCGGGCAGTGCGCCGGCGAGACCGGCGAATGGGGTGCCCGCTTTGCCGCTGAACGTCAGCGTCCAGTTGGTGAGATCGGCCAACTGCGCATGGAAGTACTTCTCAAAGAACGGCAGTTCATCGATGGGCGCCTCGCCGCTCCAGTCTTCCGGATACTGCCCACCCCAAAACACAAGGTCGGTCGCCATCTCACCGGACGCCATGAAGAGTCGTCCACCGTGGTCCAGGTACGCGGCGATCGCGGCCTGCTCGGCGGGGTCGACGCAGTACTCGCCGTACCAACCGGCGGCGTCCATACCGGTGAACCAAACAACGATCTTGCCCTGCATCGCGGCCTGCGTGGGAGTTCCCTGCGAATCGGTGATCCAGGTGGTCACGTCGGTGAATCCGGCACCGCCAAGCGCGTCGAGATACGTGCCGAGGCGCACGCCTTGGGTCTCGCCGGTGCGGGATGCCGCGCTATCGTCGACCACGAGGATCCCGCTGTCGGCGACTGCGCCCAGGCGCTTGACGGAGCGCTCGATCATCGCATCACGCGTGGTCGTCGGCTCGATGGATTCCACCTGGATCGGAAGGTACATGACCTTGTAGGCGACGGCGCCCTCGAGATGATCGACGAAGATCCCGGCGGGCTCGAACGGGAGCGTGGAGGTGACGTCGACGCCGGGGGCACCGATGTCGACCGTGCGCTCGCCGTAGTTCGAGAAGTCGGCCAGCTGATCTTTGTCGTCAGTGGCGGCAACGGAGATCACGTTGGGGCTATCCGAAGCAGCGGGCCAGAACGCATACGCATCCGTGCTCATACCCGAGTTGCCGGCCGCGGCTGCAATCAGGACGTCGTGGTCGTTGGCGTATGCGATGGCTTCCTCGATGATCGGTGAGTCGCCCTCGCCTCCCCACGAACAGTTGATGACCTTCGCACCGTTGTCGACTGCGTAGACGATCGCCTCGGCGCCGTCAAAGTCATCTCCACCGTAGGGACCAAGGAACTTGAGCGGCATGATACTGACGGTCCAGTTCACGCCCGCGACACCGATGCCGTTGTTACCCTGCGCGCCGATGATTCCGGCGACGTGGGTGCCGTGGCGGTCGCCGTCCTCGACGTCGTAGACGGTCTCGTCGTGGTTGTAGAAGTCATAGCCCCGGATGTCGTCGACGTAGCCGTTCTTGTCGTCATCCACGCCGTTATTGGGAATCTCGTCCGTGTTCAGCCAGATGTTCTGCTTCAAGTCCTCATGGCTGATGTTCACACCTTCGTCAACAACAGCGACGATGACGTTCTTGGAACCGGTCGTGCTGTTCCAGACCGCCGGCGCATCGATGTCAGCGTCGATCGTTCCGCCGGTCTGGCCCGTGTTATCGAGGCCGTACTGACCGGGGAAGAGCGGGTCATTGGGAAGCCTGCTCGGTACGCCAGCGGCCTGATACGTTACCGCCGGACGCACCTGAGTGGTGAGGCCGGATGCGCGCAGCGTGGTCGCAAGCGCTCCAGCGGACATTCGTTTGGCGGGTGCGAGCTGAACCCAGCCCAGCTTCGAGGTCCCTACGACCGTGAACCCCAGCCGCTTTCCTGCGGCGACGATCTGGGCCTGTGGTACGCCCGGACGCCACTGCACGTTGACCTTGGAAGCGCTCGCCTCGGGAGCCTTGCGCATCCCGACGGGACCCGCACTCTGGAAGCTCTTGTAGGCGGCCTTGCTGGGAGCAGGTGCAGCTGCGACCGGCATCACAGCCGAGAACGGCAGATACGCGGAGATCATCACCGCCGCCAGCACGCTCGAGATCACGCGACGGAAGTGGCCGAATCGCTGACGCATGGGTGTCTCCCCGCAGTCGAAAGTGAGCTGTGTACGGCACTGTTCACCGCATCCCCGGAGCTCAGAATAGCGTGCAGCGCAGCGCACAGCCATCTATTTCGATTAAGGATGATCACCTTCGTCAGCGAATCGCCCGAGGTACCGCGCATACGCCAGGAAGTAGTTCGATCGCCGGCACGAGAAACATCCCCGCCATGGCGTGTGATCGCGCTCCTATCCGAGAGATTCCAAAGCCATTTTGCCGTGGCGTACGGAGTCGGGGATATCGATGGGATACTCGCCGTCGAAGCATGCCAGACAGAACGACTCGGCAGGCGCATTGGTGGCAGCGACCATCGCGGGAAGCGAGAGATACGCCAGTGAGTCAGCGTCGATGTGAGCGCGAATCTCCTCGACCGTCTTGGTGGCGCCGATGAGCTGGTCCTGGCTGTCGGTGTCGATGCCGTAGAAACACGGCCACGCGACCGGTGGCGACGTGATGCGCATGTGGACCTCCGCGGCTCCCGCGTCGCGCAGGAGTTGGATGAGCTTCTTGGTGGTGTTGCCGCGCACGATCGAGTCGTCGACGACCACGAGCCGCTTGCCCTTGATCGCGTGCTTGAGCGGGTTGAGCTTGAGCTTGATGCCCTGCTGTCGCAGCGTCTGCGACGGCGAGATGAAGGTGCGCCCGACGTAGCGATTCTTCGCGAGCCCCTCGCCGTACGGCACGCCCGACGCGGCAGCGAATCCGACTGCGGCCGGGATGCCGGAGTCGGGCACGCCCATGACCATGTCGGCTTCTGCGGGCGCTTCCGCGGCGAGTGCCGCTCCCATGCGGTGACGGGCCTCGTAAAGGCTGCAGTCGAGCATGTCGGAGTCGGGACGCGCGAAGTAGACGAACTCGAACATGCACAGCGAGGGCTTCTCGGCGGGGACGGCCTGCTCGGCTTCGATACCGGCGGCAGAGATCTTGATCATCTCACCGGGGGCGACGTCGCGCAGGTAGGTGGCTCCCACGATGTCGAGGCCGCACGTCTCGCTGGAGATGACCCAGCCCGCCCCGTCGGGCAGCTCGCCCATGACGAGCGGGCGCACACCGTGCGGATCGCGGAAGGCGTAGACGGCGTTCTCGGTGGTGAGTACGACGGCGTAGGCGCCGCGGATGAGCTTCATGGTCTCGCGGATGCCCTCGCGCATGTGGTGAGACTGCTGCGTGAAGTAGCCGACGAGCGTCGTCATGACCTCGGAGTCGGTGGTCGAGCGGAATCGCAAGCCCTTGAGCTTGAGACCGTCGCGCAGCTCCGCGGTGTTGACCAGGTTGCCATTGTGCGCGAGCGCAATGACCTGATGCCCGATCGCCGAGAGGTGCGGCTGCGCATTCTCCCAGCTGGTGGAGGAGCCGGTGGTCGAATAGCGGGTGTGCCCGATGGCGACTTCGCCGGTGAGTGAGTCGAGGTCGCTCTCACGGAAGACGCGGCTGACGAGCCCGAGGTTCTTGGTGACGGTGACGGTGTCGTTGTCGCCCACGGCGATGCCGGCGGACTCCTGTCCGCGGTGCTGGAGGGCGTGCAGACCGAAGTAGGTCAGGCGCGCGACATCCTCGCCTGGCGCGTACACCGCGAACACTCCGCAGGACTCTTCGGGACGGTCGGGTCTCTCGGCGAGGAGTGGCTCCTCGGAAGCAACATTGGTCATTGCGGCGGCTCAGCCTCGGATCATGTGTGGGGGGCGTGAACGCGCGTAGTCTAGCACGATTCGCGCCTACGCAGTGCGGCCCGCCCCTTTCGGGACGGGCCGCGTGAGTGTGAAATTCACGGCCCGCAAGCCGCCAAGGGCTACTGCTTCAACGCCTGTTTCACGGAAGTGCTGATCGCACCGCCGACAGCTTCCGAGCCGCCAAAGATGACGACATGGTCGATAAGCTGGTCGTTGTCATCGATGAACTTGTAGGTTACCGATGGCAGCGACGAGCTGCTGGTGACGAGCATCGGTCCGCCGAGAAGCCCCATAGCGCTGCCGCCGGTCAGACCGTCTGGCAACGTGGCGGCCAGTCCGACCTGCGTGTAGGCCAGCCAGCCCTCGGTGCCGCTGAACTTGGCCAGCTTGACTGAGGTCTCGTAGCGGTCGCGACCAGCGAGCCTCGCTGTGGCATTTACCTGGGTGTAGGCCGACGCAGTCACGCACGCGGTTCCGCCGACGATGTAGACGTCATGGGGTGCGATTGCCTTAAGCGCCATCAACGTGGGCGCAGGCACGGCACCGGTGGTCGGGGTGAGCAGGATGGGCGCTCCCCTGCGAGCTGCGATGGCCGAGGCGGAGAGGGCGTCCCAGAACTTGGTTGCATCGCTACCGTTCACGACAAATGCGACGCTCGGATCCTCTCCGCGCGCCAGTGCGACTTCGTGCGCGCGCAACGCGATCTGCCTAGCGGTTTCGTAGCGGTCGCCGTACGGCAGACGCTCGATGCTGTCAGTTCCCACAATCGACGCCATCTCAGTAATGCGCGCCTCAGGAACGGCCGCCGGGCCGCCGACGACATGAATCGTCAGATTGCCGCCTGATGCCGCCTCGATCTCCTTGATGGCCTTGATGGTCTCGCTTGGGCTCGGATTCTTCGAGGTGAGTAGCAACGGCGCGTCATATGCCCATGAAAGACTGCCGGCTGCCAACGGGTCGCACGCGGAAACATTATCGCCGGAGGCGATGATCACGTCTTTGACGCCACCCCATTCAGGGAAGGCCTGCTTGCCCGCTGCGACCGCCGTACCGAAGCGATTTCTGCCGTACATGCGATCGCCTTGCGGCTGAAGTGCGGCATCCATCTGAACGTCGGATCCCAGATCGGCGTAGATCCACTCCGCCTTGAAGGGCGAAGCGACATTGTCACAGTACTCAGTGGCGAAGTAACCGGTGGGATCGTAGTACTTGACGATGAACTCTCTGTCCCATATCTGCTGGAACTGATAGGCGCCGGCCGCGTCCGTGACCGTGCTGTCGATGGGAAACCAGGTGGTACCCGTGTAGTCGAAGAGCCAGACCTGGATTCCGCGAGCAGGCGCACCGGTCTTGGCGTCGGTGACGACACCGCTCAAGCTGGGAGCGTACTCAGCTAAGACGGCGTCGAGCACGGCGGGCCCGTCAGACGAAAGCGTGACGATGTCAGCCGCATCCCAGTCGCCCTTGTCGTCGAACCATTCCGTGGCGTAAGAGCCATCCCCATCGGAGAACTGGAACTTCGCCTCAAAGCCCGAAAACTCCGAGTGATACTCCCAGTTGCCATCCTCGTCGGCATAGACCGCGGCGACCCAGCTATGGTTCTGTGCGTCGTATACGTTGACCTCACCCGACGAGATGCCCAGACCCGCTGAATCCTCGATCGATCCTGAAGCGAGAAGCGGAACCGACGTGAGCGTGGCGTCGTAGCTGCCCAAGGCCGAACCCCCGGATACGACGATATCGCTCGCCGCATCGACAGACGGCGCGTCATCCCAGTATTCGCTGAAGTAGCGATTCATGCCCGAGTCATCGAAGAATCCGATGCGCCAGGTTCTGTCGCTTCCTCCGCGGCACACGTAGTATCCGTCCGCATCCGTCCAGGCGTAGTAGTCGGACGACCAGACGTACCAGGCCCAGCCCGCGTTGTAGTACGGCGCAACGCGAATGCCCTCAATAGGGTTGCCGGCCGCATCGACCACGCGACCGCTGATGAAGCCCGGAGCCAAGTCGAGCTGGGCATCGATTCCTGTGATCTGCTTCATGCCGCCGACCGTGAGCAGTTCCGGCATCGCCATATCGCGCTCGTGCACGTCGTCGTAGAACTCGTCTTGCAGGTAGGAGTTCTGCCAGCGGACGCCGTCGAAGTAGACCGAGTAGTCGCCGTCGTCGAGGCCGTAGAGCACGTAGTCGCCGTTCTCATCGGTCAGCGCCTCGGCCCCGCTCCACGATTCAACAGCCATGGAGGTGCCGGCAGGCAGGGCCTCGGCCATCCCTGACTCCGTAGACACGTACGCGTACGGCGCCGGCTCACCATCAGGAGCGGTGACGTGGCCGCTGATCTGCGGGACGACGCTTTTCACCTGCACCAGGTAGGATCCGACCTGCTCGTAGTCCATGTCCGGGAACGACGAAATCCTGACGTACACCGTCTGAGCCTTAGGGGCTTTCCAGACGATTTGCTCGGACATGAACATCGACCGGCGCTTGGCAAACTTGAATCGGAAACCGTCTGCGTTCTGTGAGCGCGCGAGCACGTTTCCGGCCGCATCGCAGAGCTCGAAGACGACTCGCGTTCCGCTGTAACGCTCCAGTTTCAGAGCTATGCCCCTCGGCATACTGAAGTAGTCCGGGTTATCGATGACATAGGTGCTGCCGGCCTTCGCCGGGAACTTGACCCAATCGTTGTTAAGCCTCGCGTGGATGGAGTGCTCCTGTGGCACAGCACCGACGGTGATGGTCTTGGCCTGAGTCAGGACGTTGTCGACCTCGTAGGCATCGACCGGGACGGTAACGCCTAGATCAGGTGGAGGTGCGGGTACGGCGACTGCGACACCCACCGCCAAGAAGAGCGACAGGCACAGGCCCACCGCGAAGGCCGTGACCCTCATGACGGCCTGCGGGCGCAGGCGTAGCGACAGCACGCTCATTGAGTTCCCCCTCCACCACATCGCAGCCCTGACAGCCGGACCCCCGCCCACTGCGAAACCTACATTGCACCATCCACAGTACCTGAACGCTCGCCGATTCCCAACGGATGCACGCGACCACTCGGCAAACGGCACGAAGGCCGTCGCGGGTGGGCGACGGCCTTCGGCAGATTCAGACGGAGACGCAGTCGTACGCGCCTAACCCTCGAAGAGCTCCTCGGACTGCACGGTCTCGCCGCCGTGTACCAGACGCTCGAGCGTCGGCTCGAAGGCTTCGACCAGCTCATCCAGCGTGAGGTCGAGGCGCTCGCAGATCGTGAGGCGGTCGCCGCCAACCGTGCCGATGACGCTGTAGGGCACCTCGGCCGAGATGAGCGTCTCGACGAACGCCTCCGCGTCGGCCTCCTCGAGCGAGACGACGATGCGGCTCTGGCTCTCGCCAAAGAGCGAGGCGACCGGGGCGAGGTCGTCGTGGAGGTGGACGTCGGCGCCGATGCGGCCGGACAGGCAGCTCTCGGCCAGCGTGACGGCGATGCCGCCTTCCGAGCAGTCGTGCGCGCTCTTGAGGACGCCTTCGGTGATGGCGTCTCGGACGGCGGCCTGTACGTCGGCCTCAAGCTCGAGGTCGAGCGCTGGCGGCGGACCGGAGACGAGGCCGTGCTCGACCTTGAGGTACTCGCTGCCGCCCAGTTCGTTCAGCGACTCGCCCACGAGGATGATGACGTCGCCGTCGTCCTTGAACGATGCGGTCGCGTATTTGGTGACGTCGTCCATCACGCCCACGAGGCCGACGGTCGGCGTCGGGTAGATGGGCGAGCCGAACGACTCGTTGTAGAAGCTCACATTGCCGCTGATGACCGGGATCCCCCACGCCTTGCACGCGTCCGAGAGACCACGGATCGCCTCGTGGAAGGTATAGAACACCTCGGGCTTCTCGGGATTGCCGAAGTTCAGGCAGTCCGTGATGGCCGCGGGGGTCGCGCCGGCGCACGCCACGTTTCGTGACGCCTCCGCCAGTGCGATCTGCGCGCCCACGTACGGATCGAGGTAGCAGTAGCGCCCGTTGCAGTCCGAGGAGACCGCGATGCCGCGGCCGTCGTCGCCGATGCGCAGTACCGCGGCGTCGCTGCCCGGGAGCACGACGGTGTTGAGGATGACCTGGTGGTCGTACTGCTCCCAGATCCAGCGGCGCGAGCAGATGTTGGGGCTCGCAAGCAGGCCGAGGAGCGTCTCGGAGAGCGCGGTGGGGTCGGTGGGGTGCTCGAGTGAGGCCAGCGCGTCGAACGCCTGGACCTCGTCGAGGTAGGCCGGACGCGACATCTCGGGATCGTAGATGGGGGCGTCATTGGCGAGTGTTGCCGCGGGCATGTCGGCGACGACGGTGTCGCCCTCGCGGACCACGAAGCGTCCGGTGTCGGTGACGGTGCCGATGACGGTGGAGCGCAGGCCCCACTTGGTGCAGATCGCGTGCGCCGCCTCGAGCTTCTCGGGCGTCACGACCCCGACCATCCGCTCCTGCGACTCGCTGACCATGAACTCGAACGGCTTCATCTCGTTCTCGCGCGCGGGGATCTTGGAGACGTCGATGTCGACGCCAGCATTGCCGCGGTCGGCCATCTCGCTGATGGAGCTCGTGAGCCCGGCAGCGCCGCAATCGCCCAAGCCGACGAGCAGCTTGTTGCTGAGCAGCTCGAGGCACGCTTCGATGAGCAGCTTCTCCTCGAACGGGTCGCCCACCTGCACGGCGGGGCGCTTGTCCTCGGCGCGCTCGTCGAACTCCTGGCTGGCGAGCACCGAGGCACCGCCGATTCCGTCTCGGCCGGTCGTCGAGCCGATGAGCAGCACGAGGTTGCCGGGGCCGGTCGCGGTCGCGCGAATGATCTCGTCGTCGCGCATGACGCCGATGGACATGGCGTTGATGAGGCAGTTGCCCTCGTAGGCTTCCTCGAAGTACACCTCGCCGCCCACCGTGGGCACGCCGAGACAGTTGCCGTAGCCACCGATGCCGGCGACCGAGCCCTCGAAGAGGTAGCGCTGGCGCGGCTTGTCGAGCGTGCCGAAGCGCAGCGAGTTGAGGCTTGCGATTGGACGGGCGCCCATCGTGAAGATGTCGCGGATGATGCCGCCGACTCCGGTGGCGGCGCCCTGGTAGGGCTCGATGGCGCTGGGGTGGTTGTGCGACTCCATCTTGAAGGCGACCGCCCAGCCGTCGCCCACGCTGATTACGCCGGCGTTCTCGCCCGGGCCCTGCAGCACGCGCTCGCCGGTGGTCGGGAACATGCGCAGCGCCTTGCGCGAGTGCTTGTAGCTGCAGTGTTCACTCCACATCAGCGAGTACATGTAGAGCTCCGTCAGACTCGGGACGCGCCCGAGGATGACGACGATCTTCTCGTACTCGTCGAGTTTCAGGCCCAGTTCGACAGCGAGCTGGGGGGCGAGTTCGGTCGACAGCGACTCAACCATGCGTGGGGCTCCTCGGCGCGTGGGCGGTGGGTTCGTGGTCATTGTAGCCGAGGAACCGCCGCATGGGGCGGCAAGCTTCAGCTCGCCTTCGCGTGCACCCCAAAAGCCGTGCGCAGCGCAGTATCGTCCTCACACTTCGCGAGGATCAGCAGTTCGTCGCCGGCGCTCAGCACCGTATCGCCTCTCGGCACCACCACTCCGCCGCCGGAGACGATCGCCATCACCTGGCTGCAGTCAGGAAGCGTCAGCTCAGAGAGCCGTTTGCCCACCGCCGAGGAGTCCGGCGGCAGCACGATCTCGTCCACGACCATGTTCTCGGCCTTGAGGCGGAGCAGCGTCACGATGTCGCCGAGGCTCACGTGTTGAAGTACCTCGGCCATGATCGCGGTGTTGCTGATCGGGACGTCGACGCCAAAGCGCTCGGTGAACAGCCACGCGTTGTCCTGATTGTTGATGCGCGCGATGGTGAGCGGCGCGTTGTACTCGAACTTGCCGAGCAGACACACCACGAGATTGTCTTCGTCGTGCCCGGTGGCGGCCACAATCGCGTCGGCGCTGCGAGCGTTCGCTTCGTCGAGCACGTAGGGCTCGTCGCCGTCGCCGCAGATCACGGTGACGTTGGGGAGCTTCTCGGTCAGCGTTTCGCACTTCTCAGGATCGAGCTCGATCACGGTGATCGTATCTCCGCCGGCTGACAGTGTCTTGGCGAGGTTCGAGCCGACCTTACCCCCGCCGATGATGACTGCGTTCATAGTGTCTCCTTAGGGGTTGGTCATGCTCTCGAAGCGGGCCATCGCGGATGTCAGAACGGCGACCTCGACCACGTCGCCTTCCTGGAAGACCTCGTGCGACATGGGCATGAACGCTGCTCCGCCTCGAACAATCGCGACCGGCTGAAACTCGCCGACGCCGGTCAGATCGCTCACCAAACGTCCGGCGAGTCGCGGCGGAATCGACGTGCGAACCAGCTGCACCTCGCCGCCGCCCAGACTCACGTCACGAACCACATGCTGGAACATGACCAGCGATATGATCTCGTTGCTCGCCCACGCCACTGAAGACACCGTCTGGATGCCCAGGCGGCGGTAGATCTCGGCTCGCCGTGGATCGAAGATGCGCGCGACGACCTTGGGGACTCGGTAGATCTCGCGGGCGATTGTCGCCGAGACAACGTTGGAGTTATCGCCGCTGGTCACCGCGACGAACGAGTCCGCCCGGCTGATCAGCGCCTTCTCGAGCACTTCGCGGTCGAACACCATGCCTTTGATGGTCTCGCCCGAGAACCCCTTGCCCAGCCGGCGAAATGTCCGCGCGTCCTTGTCGATGACGACGACCTCATGGCCCGTGGCTGCGAACTGATTGGCCAGCAACGCTCCGACTCGACCGCACCCTCCGATGATCACTCTCATTGAGTTGCCTCCCCGATCAGGTGCGTGTCCACCCAGGACACATGGTCCCCAGCAGTCTTCTTCCCGATATGCCACGTCATGACGCTACCTCCATACGTCCACGATGCCGCCGGACGAAGAACTTGCGGATCTCGTCGGCAATCAACAGCGTCGGGGCGAGTGCGAACAGGTACGCCCAGTCCGGCCACAGCGTGATAGGCCCGCAACCGAACGCGTTTGCAAGCACCGGCACATACATAAGTGCTGCAACGAGTGTGATCTCGCTGACAATGCCCCACAGCAGGAATTTGTTACTGAAGAACCCGACTTTGAAGATCGACTGCACGTTGGTTCTCTGTGCGAATCCGTTCCCGATCTGAGTGGTCATAACTGCGCCCAAGGTCATCGTCGTTGCGAGAATGTAGACCGTTGAATTGCCCACGATCGTTTCGCCGAATGCGAACATATCCACCCCGGGTCGCCACCCGTGCGAGTAGTACAGGAAGTAGAAGGCCGACATCGCCGCGGTCGCCTGAATCAGGCCAAGGAACACGTATGCCCTCAGAAGCACCTTTCGGTTGAGCAGGCGCTCGTTGCGCGGACGCGGTGGGCGCTTCATGATGCCCGGCTCAGGCGCCTCGGTACCGAGCGCCAGCGCAGGAATCATGTCCGTGCCCAAGTCGATGGCGAGGATTTGCATGATTGTCAGCGCCAGTGGTATGCGGAAGATGACCATGAGCAGAAATGGCAGCAGCTCAGGAATGTTGCTCGTGAAGATGTAGCTCACGAATCGTCTGATGTTGTCGTAGACCGCGCGACCTTCCTCGATCGCATGGACGATGCTCGCGAAGTTGTCGTCGGTCAGGATCATGTCGGCCGCCTCTTTGGCGACGTCGGTCCCCGAGATGCCCATCGCCACACCGATGTCGGCGACCTTCAGCGCAGGGGCGTCGTTCACGCCGTCGCCGGTCATGGCCACGATGTGGTCCATGCTCTTGAGCGCCATAGCTATGCGCATCTTGTGCTCCGGGGAGACGCGTGCGAACAAGATGTTGCGCTCCGCCAGCGCCGTGGTGAGGTCCTCGTCCGACATGTCGTTAAGGTCGGTGCCTGTCACGATGCGCGCCGAGTCGCCCTGCACTATGCCGATTCGCCGTGCGATCGACTCCGCGGTGAGCCCGTAGTCACCCGTGATCATGATGATGTCGATGCCGGCCGTCCTGCACTCCTCGACCGCCGTTGCGACCTCGTCTCTGGGCGGATCCATCATCGCCATCAGCCCCACGAAGACCAGATCGCGTTCGGTCTCCTCCGAGGAGAACTGCTTCTCTTCCGGCGCGATTTCGCGCTGAGCCATCGCGAGCACACGAAGCCCTTCGCGAGCGAAAGCGTCGTTCTGCTCCATGATATCCGCGCGCAGGCCGTCGGTCATCGGCGCGGTTCCATCCGCGGTGACGATGCGCGTGGCGAGATCGAGCACCTCCTTGGGCGCGCCCTTCACGTAGCCGACCCGCTTGGCGCCGAGCTGGTAGATCGTGGTCATGCGCTTGCGAACCGAGTCGAACGGAAGCTCAAAGACTCGCTTGGCCTTGTCGCTGGCGTAGTCGAACCCCGCCTTGCGCGCAGCCACGAGGAGTGCCGCCTCGGTCGGGTCCCCCAGGATGGTCCACGCTTCATCCTCGTTCGGCTCGATGAGACGCGCATTGTTGCATCGACCGGCCGCGGCGGCCAACAGATCGAGCCCTGCACGCGCGGTCGGTGCTAGCGGCGCCTCACCCAAAAGGAACTCGCCTTCTGGCGCGTAGCCGCCCCCCGAAACCTCTAGCCTCGATCCGGCCACCCATGCCTCTCGGACGGTCATCTGATTCTTGGTGAGCGTGCCGGTCTTGTCGGTGCAGATCACGGTGGTACAACCGAGCGTCTCGACCGAGGAGAGCTTCTTGATCAGCGCGTGACGTCCCGCCATGCGCTGCACGCCCATCGCGAGCGAGAGGCTGACGGTCGGCAGAAGACCCTCAGGGACGTTGGCGACGATGATGCCGATGGCGAACAGGAGGCCCTCGGTCAGCGTGAGCCCGACCACGTAGTACCCGAGGAAGAAGAACGTGATGCCCAACCCGAACGCCAGCATGGCGACGAGGCGGACGACCTTGTTCATCTCTTTCTGCAACGGGCTGAGCTCTACTTCGACACTCTGTGTGAGCTCTGCGATCTTGCCGAACTGGGTCTCCATGCCGATCGAGTACACCAGCGCTTTGCCGTTCCCATACGCGACCGTGGTCCCGGCGAACACCAAGTTCGGCATCTCAATCGGCGTGAGAGATGGATCGCTATGCGGTGACGCCGTCTTGCGCACCGGCTCGGACTCGCCCGTCAGCGTGGCGTTGTTGGTGCGAAGCTCGAACTCCTCGACCAACCGTGCGTCAGCCGAGATGGCGTCGCCCTCCTCGAGCACGATGAGGTCGCCGGGTACCAACCCGGCCGCGGGAATCTGCTGCGACTGCCCGTCACGAACCACCTTGGCGTTGCGCGGAATCATGTGCTTGAGGGCCTCGGTCGCCTTCTCGGCGCGAAACTCCTGCCAGAAGGAGAAGATCGCGTTGATGAAGATGACGGCGATGATCGCCCAGCCGAGCTCGGGCATGCCGCCCACAAACGCGAGCGCGCCACCGACCCACAGCATGATCGCGAACAGGTGGTAGAAGTTCTCGAGGAACTTGAAGATGAGCGGTCGGCCCTTGATCTCGCGTATCTCGTTTGGGCCGTACCGAGCGGACCTCGCTGCGACTTCCTCGGAAGTAAGTCCCTGGTCCCCCGAGCCGAGCGCCGTGAAGAGTTCTTCCCGAGTGAGCGCCGAGCAGCCGCTTCCGGTGCAGATCTCGTCTGATGATTCCATTCCCGTGTGCCTCGCGTCCCCTACGAAGTGAGGTTACCCGTCACAGACGTGGCGAGTCGTACTCAGCCTCTTTCCACCTTGGGGAAGAATCTCCTGCTAGTTGGGGGGTTCAGCCCTGTCAGCGGCTGCCTCGGCGGCGGCATCCTCGGGATCGAGAGCGTCCTCAGGCTTGGGGAACACGACGCGGAGCAGATACGCGATCGACTGAATCAGCGCCAGCGGCGTGAGAAAGACCAGCACCGCCGAGGCGATCAGGGGCAGCAGCGGCGTCTGCACCAGGAAGAGCAGCACAAGGTACGCAGCCTGCGGCCCTGCCCAGATCCACACCGACACGGGCTTCTCGGCGAGGCGACCACGCCGGGCAACCAACGACGCGTGCAGCACAACGAAAGCCGCAAGCATGCCGGCGAGCAGGAGCAAGATCACCATGAACCAGTAGATTGGCCCGCCGAGGATGTAGTCGGCGCCGGCCACTATCCGGCCACGGCGGCGAGTTTGGCCACGATGCTCGTAAAGAACGGCTGGCCGTCGGTTCCGCCGGTGATCGGCTCGACCACGCGCTCGGGGTGTGGCATGAGGCCGAAGACGTTGCCGCGCTCGTTGCAGATGCCGGCGATGTCGTCGAGCGAGCCGTTGGGAGCGCTGCCATCCGCGGCGCGCGAACCGTCGGGCTCGCAGTAGCGCAGCACGATCTGGCCGTTGGCATCGAGACGCGCGAGCGTCTCGGCATCGCAGTAGTAGTTGCCCTCGTTGTGGTTGATCGGGATCGAGAGCACCGAGCCGACGGGGGCATCGAGCCACTGACAGGCGTCGCTTTCGACGCGCAGGGTAGTCGACTTGCAGATGAACTTGAGACCGCGGTTACGCAGCAGCGCGCCCGGCAGCATATGCGCCTCGGCGAGGATCTGGAAGCCGTTGCAGATGCCGAGGACGGGTCCGCCCTTCTCGGCGAAGCGGACGACCTCTGCCATCACGGGGCTGAAGCGGGCGACGGCACCGGTGCGGATGTAGTCGCCGTAGCTGAAGCCGCCGGGAAGCACGATGGCGTCGAAGCCGGAGATGTCGGTGTCGCCGTGCCAGATGTACTCGGCGTCGTAGCCCAGGTACGTGGTGGCGCGGATGACGTCCTGCTCGCAGTTGGAGCCGGGGAAGATGACTACGCCAAAACGCATGGGCTAGCCCTCCTCGACGGTCTCGATGCGGTACTCCTCGATGACCGGGTTGGCCAAGAGCTTCTCGCACATCTCGCTGACAGTCGCGAGATCGGCGTCGGCCTCGATGCGGATGAACTTGCCGATCTTGACCTCGTGAACGCCCTCGTAGCCGAGGTTGACCAGCGCGCGCTCAGCGGTGGCGCCGGGAGGGTCGAAGATGCCCGCTTTGTAGGTGACGTAGATCTCGTAGCGCGCCATGTGGAGTGGTCCTTTCGGTCTGCGGGCGGGAACTGATCGGCGGTTACTCGCCGGTCGTCGACTTCTCGGTGGTCTTCTCGGACTTCGTGGGCTTGGCGTTGGCGTCCTTATAGGCCGCCTGACGCATCGGACGCATCTTGGTCCAGTCCAGGAACAGGGCGTAGAAGATTGCGGCGTACGCGAGGCCCAGAACCACATTGGAGGCGTTGATCGCCCAGCCGGTATCGAGGTACTCGCGCATGGCCCATGACACGGTGGTCAGCACGAGACCGCCGACGAGCAGCCCCCACCAGATCGAGCGCAGTCGCTTGAACTCGGGAGTGGTCGGGTTCACCATCAACGGCCGACGGTTGGCGGCCGAAGAGCTTTTCGCGGATTTGCCACCACTCTTCTTGGCGGGCGTACCGCTGGAACTGCGGCTGGGCTTCGCTGCGGCCGCGGACTTACGCGTCTGGCCGGCCGGCTCGTGATCCTTCTGGTAGCGAGGGTTTGATGCGCTGCGTCGGGCCATGTGGGTCAGGCCTTTCCTTCAGGGAGGAACGTCAAGCCGGTGATCAGCTCGTACGCTTGGATGTACGTCTCGCTGGTGCGTGTGACCACCTCGGCCGGAAGCGGCGGAGGCGGCGGAGTCTTGTCCCAGCCGCTGGCGACGAGCCAGTCGCGCACGTACTGCTTGTCGAAGCTGGGTTGACCGGCGCCGGGCGCGTAGCTCGCCGCGGGCCAGAAACGGCTCGAGTCGGGTGTGAGCACCTCGTCAACCAGGGTGATCTTGCCGTCGATGGTGCCGAACTCGAACTTGGTGTCCGCGATGATGATTCCGCGAGTCGCCGCATGATCGCGCGCCGCCGAGTAGACCGCGAGCGACGTGTCGCGCAGCTCGTTGGCAGCATCCTCGCCGATGATCTCGACCATGCGCTCGAAGCTGATGTTCTCGTCGTGATCACCGATCTCGGCCTTGGTGCTCGGCGTGAAGATGGGCTCGGGCAGACGGTCGGACTCGACCATGCCCTCGGGAAGCGGGATGCCGCACACAGTGCCGGAGCGCTGGTACTCTGCCCAGCCTGAGCCGGCGAGATAACCGCGCACGATGCACTCGACCGGGAAGACGGCCGCCTTCTTCACCAGCATGAAGCGACCGCGAAGCTCCTCGGCGTGGGACGCGAACTGCTCGGGCAGGTCGGCCACGTCGGTGGAGAGCAGGTGATTGGCGGTGACGTCCGCAAGCAGATCGAACCAGAAGAGCGAGAGCCTGGTGAGCACCTCACCCTTGTAGGAGATGTCGTCGGGGAGGACGACGTCGAATGCGCTGATGCGATCGCTGGCGACCAGCAGGAGCTTATCGCCAAGGTCGTAGAGGTCGCGGACTTTGCCCCGCGAGTCAGGGGTGAGCGAAGAGAGCGTCACGGTGCTCCTCGGGGGTCGGGTCAGGGTCGGGTGAACATCGTGCGTGCGGATGTTCTCGGCAAGCACGAAACCACGCCGTCATTGTAGGCGAAGCGCGAGCGTGAGGCGAGGGTGCAACGGCTCGGCAACTCAGCCGATACGGAGCCCAGTGGCTAAGATGAGGCCCATCGCTCCGTGCAGCACCGCCAGTGCCACAAGTACGATGCCTGCTGTCTTGTGAATCTTGATGCGCCGCTTGGCCGGGAGCTTGATCCATCGCATGCCGCTCGCCATCTGGAAGAACAACAACGCGAACATGACGCCCCCGCCGACAGACAACACGGGCAGCGATGGGGCGAGACCGAAAATCATGCGTGAACTCCCTCGACGGGTGCGACCTTGGTGGAGGATACCCCAGTCATCGCGAACCGGGACACGATCGAGCGCGTCTGAAGGGCATACACCACTCTGAGGAACCACGGAGCATGTCCGTGCTCATCGTGGCGCTGTCGGTGTAGCGACTTCCCTAGACGCGCGAACGTTAGGACCAATCATGAAACGCCTCACAGCCCGAGCACTTCAGGTTGTCGCGATCGCCGTCGTTGCGGTCGCAGTGGTCGTCGGCTGCTCGCCCACCCTCCCCACCGAGCCGCCCGGCATCACCGGCACCGTCACCAGCGTCGTCGCTGGCGACGATCGACCGGCCTCGATCCTGGTGGAGGGCCCGACACAGCCCGCCGGAGCCGTCGCCGACAAGGCCCAAGTCACCATTGCCCCCAGCACACAGGTCTTTGGGCCCGACGGTTCTCAGACCGCAGCCAGCACCATCGTGCCGGGTGCGAGCGTGAAAGTGTGGTTCGAAGGCGCAGTCGCCGAGTCATACCCGGTGCAGGGCACCGCCAGGGCGGTCCAGGTGCTGACAGCGCCGTAGTGCGCCGAACAGCGACCAGGTTTCAGCTAGCGGCGTCGCCCAGCTCGACAGTGGCGCTCAGACGAGCGGCAACCGAATCGTGAACACGGAACCGCCGCCGTCGCGGCGCGCGGCGCGGATGGTGCCCTTGTGCCGCTCGACGATCTCCTTGGTCACAGCCAAGCTGATGTTTAGGCTATTGTTTGTGGTCGCGCGCGCATCGTCGGCTCGCCAGAACCGCGAGAAGACGCGATCCAGGTCTTCCTCGGCGATGCCGATTCCGGTGTCGGCGACCTCGATGACGGCGCAGCCTGCTTCCATGCGCAGACCGACGTCCACGCTCCCGCCTGCGGGGGTGTAGCGCGCCGCGTTGCTGAGCAGATTGCCGACCGCTTGCAGGATGCGGTCCGGCTGGATGCAGGCGTGGACGCCCTCGGCGAGGTTCACGGTGACGGCGATCTCGCGCGTCTCCATAAGCGCCTCATGCGCGTCGACGGCAGTGCGGACGGGCACGGCGACGTCGGTCATCGTGCATTCAAAGGTGGTGGTTCCGTTCTCGAGCCTCGTCAGCTCGAGAATGCCGTTGGTCAGGCGCCCGAGGCGCACGGTCTCGTCGCGCACCACGCCCAGGTGCTCCTCATCGGCAGGGAGCACGCCATCTTGCATGGCCTCGACGGTCGCCTGGATCGCCTGCAGGGGCGTGCGAAGCTCGTGTGCGACGTCGGCGGTCAGGCGGCGCTCCATCTGGCGGTCGGCCTCGATCGCATCAGCCATCTCGTCGAACACGTGGCCGAGGAACCCGATTTCGTCGTCGGGCGCCATGCCGGTGCGCGCGTCCTCGTCGCCGCCCTTGAGTGCCTGCGCAGTTGTGGTGATGCGCGCGATGGGCTTGACCAGACTCCCCGCATAGAAGCGGCCCGCGATCGACGCGCCGATGATGGCGACGAGGGCCGCGATGGCGAGACCCAGGAACGAGCCGAGTTTGAACTGCTGGTCGCGCTCGGTGAGCATCGCGCCGGGGCCGTACGCCCACACGCGCACCGTGCCGACCTGTTGACTCATGACGTGGATGGGCGAGGTCACGATCGTGCCCTGCGGCTTGATCACGAATTCGGCATCCGCGGCGGTCTCATCGGCGACCTGGCCGCCCATCATCTCCTGGATGTGCTTGCCGGTGGTTACGTCGTCGTAGAGCACGTTGTTGTCCATGTCGAGCACTTGAACACCGATGCCGCTCATGGGTCCGAAGCGCGGTATCTGCGCCAGCGTGTCGATGGAGTAGCCGCCGTACTGCGGATATGCGTTCTCGACAACCGCCGCGACTCCGTCCGCGGTGAGTTGCAATCGCTGGCGAACGTACTCGTTGAACTGGTAGCTCCACGTCGCCGAGAGCAGCAGTGCCGCCGTCAGCGCGGTCAAAGCGGCGACGGCCGCGAATGCGAACGCGAGCCGACGGCCGAACGTGCGCGGGCGTGCCGCCGAGCCGTTGGTGGTTTCAGGCGTTGCGGGCTTCTCGGCAGGCGGTGTTGCGGTATCAGGCATCCGCACCGGACTTAGGAGCCTCGAAACGGTATCCGACGCCGTGCACGGTGTAGATGAAGGTGGGCTCACGGGGATCGTCGTCGAGCTTGGCGCGCAGATTCTTCACGTGCGAGTCGATGGTGCGCTCGTAGCCCTCGAAGTCGTAGCCGAGGACCTTCTCCACCAGCTCCATACGCGAGTAGACGCGGCCGGGATAGCGAGACAGCGTGAGCAGCAGCTTGAACTCGCTCGCTGTGAGATCCAGCTCCACACCTGCAAGAAACGCCTTGTGGCCGGCAACGTCGATCTCGAGGTTGCCGAAGACAAGGCGGTCACGCTGGGGCTCACTGTCCACATGCGCGCGGCGGAGCAGTGCGCGGACGCGCGCGACCAGCTCGCGCGGCGAGAACGGCTTGACAAGGTAGTCGTCGGCACCCAGCTCGAGGCCGGCAATGCGGTCGGCTTCCTCACCCTTGGCGGTGAGCATGATGATGGGGACATCGGAGCTGTCGCGAATGGTGCGGCACACAACCTCGCCGCTCACTTTGGGGAGCATGAGGTCGAGCACCACGAGATCGAAGCGGTGCTTCGCGAATGCGTCGAGTGCGGCCTGACCGTCACCGGCCGGCGTGATCCAGTAGCCTTCACGCTCGAGGTACGCGGCGACCGCGTCTCGAATGCTCTTCTCGTCTTCTACCAAAAGGACGCGGCGAGTTTCCGCTGCCATCTGTTCCTCCTCCGACTACGCGCACACGGCGCGAGAGCGTTCACACAGCGAGTTTACGACCAAGCACCCGTGGGTTCGGCTTATTCACCGAATCTACACCGCGCCACTGACAGCCGACATCGGCACGAGCTCCGAGGTACACGCCGGACAACGAGTTGCCTCGTTGGCGACGTCAGTGGTGCAAAACGGGCATGGGTAGTGCGTGGGATCGGGCTCCTTATCCATCGCCGAGACGACCTTCACCACGATGAACAGCGCGATCGCCACGACCACGAAGTTGATGCTCGCCTCAACGACGGCGCCCCACCCAAACGTCACGCCCCAAATCTGGAAGGTCTGCTTTTCCAGATTCACCCCTCCGAGCAGTACTCCGATGAGCGGATTGAACAGATTGTTCACGACTGAGTTGATGATCGCGTTGAACGCCGCACCCATGACAACACCGATCGCCAACGTGATCGCATTGCCCTTGAGCGCGAACTCCTTGAACTCGCTCAGCATGCCTTTCACCCTACCCATCGCTTTCCTCCTTGATCTGTCGCGCGCGACACCGGTCTCGCATCCGAGACGCTCTCTCGGAATAGGTACCCGACGGGTGGCACAGTATGATGCCCCCATGCCATCGAACACTCACAGTAGCGCAGCGTCCTCTAGTGCGACCGACGCGATCCCGACGCTGTCCACCTCGCTCACATGGCGCGACACACTCAAGCGCTGGTCGCTTCGCTGGGGCATCGGGCGCGGTACCTCGCGCGTGGAGCCGGGGTTGTACCGGATTGGCGAGCCGTCGCGGACGTCGCCGCTCCTGGTCACCTGCAACTACCGCATGACCGTCGACCTCGTACGCCGAGACCTTGCAGGCGTCGACTGCTGGCTGCTGGTGCTCGAAACCTACGGCGTGAACGTGTGGTGCGCCGCAGGTAAAGGCAGCTTCGGCACGGACGAACTCGTCCGACGCATCTTCGCATGCGGCCTCGGCGACCTCGTCGATCACAAAACGCTGATACTGCCGCAGCTGGGCGCAGTGGGCGTGGCGGCTGCGAAGGTGCAGCAGCTCACCGGGTACCGAGTCGTGTGGGGGCCGGTTCGCTCGGCGAATCTGCGCGACTTCTTGGCGGCCGGCTCCCAAGCTACACCGGAGATGCGCGCCGTGACGTTCACGCTGACCGAGCGGTTGGCGCTCGCCCCGGTCGAGTTCCTCGGCAGTCTGCGGTATGCGCTTTGGGCGGTTCCGGCCTTGGCGGTACTCGCTGCGGTGGCAGCCTCGACCGGTGCGCGCTCGCTGGTCTGGGTCGCGGCGCTGATGGCGCTGTTCCCGGCGTTCGTGTCGTACCTGCTCGCAGCGCTTGCTGGCGGGATCGTGACCCCGGCGCTCCTGCCATGGCTGCCCGGGCGCGCGTTCTCGGTGAAGGGCGCGCTGGCGGGTAGCGTGCTGGCGGGCGTGGCACTTGCTGCACTGCCGGGCATGCTGGGCGGTCAGAGCGTGCTCGGGTTCTCGGCGGTGATCCTGATGGTGGCATCGCTCGCAAGCTACATCGCCGTGAACTTCACCGGCTCGACGCCGTACACCTCGCCTTCGGGCGTGGAGCGCGAGCTTCGCCGAGCGGTCCCGCTGCAGGCCGCTGGGCTCGGCGTGGGAATCATCTGCTGGGTGCTCGCATGGTACGTGATCGGTACGACCGTTCTGTCGACAACGCCGGGAGGCTGACATGCAGGGATTCCGCTACCTCGAGACTGCGGTGACCCTCGAACTCGACGCCGAGATGTGCAGCGGCTGCCGCGTGTGCACGGTCGTCTGCCCGCACGGCGTCTTCGCGATGGGCGCCGACAAGCGCGCATACTTCGCTGACCGCGGTGCCTGCATGGAGTGCGGCGCTTGTGCGCTCAACTGCGCGTGGGGTGCAATCAGTGTCAAGCCGGGCGTGGGGTGCGCCGAGGCGATCATCCACTCGTGGATCTACGGCGGCGAGCCGTCGTGCGGCTGCTCGGTGGTGCCGGACGCGGCGGGCGCCGTCGGCGGCGGAGAGAGCAGCTGCTGCGAAACCGGAACGGGAAGTGACGCACCCAGCGCGGGTGTTTCTTGATGACTCGCCGTCTCCGGTCGGAGACAACGAGACTGTGTCAGATGGCACTCGCCATCGCGCCGTCAGACTTCGGCTAGCGCAGACCCTCCAGCACGGCCGGGATGTTGTCCTCCCGCTGGTGATGTGACACCGACATGAAGTGAACGCCCTGCGGTTCGAGTCGCTTGCGCAATTCGACGATGAAGACGCCCGGCTTGGACTCCTCGTCGAACTCATCTCGGCGTGGCTCGAACACGGCGCACGAGGGACCACCCTCAATGCCGACCACAGCGACGGTCTTCACACCGACTCGCTGGTACTGATCGACCTGCGCTGCAACATCGTCGGCGAGCGATGCGCAGAGTTGCTGGTACTCGGTGGTCTCGAAGACGGCGGGATCGATCGAGTCACGGCCCGGACCGATGTGCGCGATCTCCGGACAAGGAAGCTGGACGATGCTGTAGGCGCGTCCCGCCAGGTCGCCGATCACCGCGTGGACTCCGGCGAACCAAGCATCCCCTTCGGCCTTCGCATTTGCGTTGAGCAGGCAATGGGCAACCAACACGATTCTGTGAGAACGTCCGTCAACGAGAGTCACGCTGGGATTCCTTCCTTCGTGGGAGTGCAGGCTACTCAGGGAAACATCGAGCTGCGGGCTTTGCAGCCTCGCCCCTCATGCCGATACTTTTCCCATGGCAACATCGTCTCACACGCGAACAGTGACCGAGCTCACTCCTGAGCTGGTTCGAGTCGTCATGCCCGTGCCGCGAGTGGGCTGCGTCCTCGCGTTCATCGGACTGTGGATGGTCGGCTGGGCGGCCGGTGAGTTTTCGGCGATGCGCGCCCTCATCTCTGGCGGCATGGGGCTGAACATCGCGAGTCTGTTCGTGTTCTTCTGGCTCGTGGGATGGACCGCTGGTGGGCTCGTGTTCGGCTCGGTCTTCCTGCTCATGCTCAACGGCACGGAGATAGTGACAATTGGCGAGGGCATTGTGCGGCGACGCGTCGAGGCGTTTGGGGTCGGCCTCTCGTGGCGCTACCCCCTCGAGCAGGTCAGCAACTGGCGCCCGACCGGTGACGAGAGCGGCGTGAAGAGCTTCATCACCTTCGACTACGCGGGTCCCAAGGGCGACAAAAGCATCCGCATTGGCACTGGGCTCACCGAGCCACGCGCCGAGGAGATCTGTGACGAAGTATGGCAACGCTTCCCTACGCTGCGACCGCGTGCGCGCGCCGATGTCAGCGCGTCGTGAGATACTGCAGCGATGAGCATCACTCCTGACATCGCACTCGCCCGTTTGCGGGACGGCAACCGTCGCTTTGTCGATGGCCTCTCCGGCGGTCAGTTCACGTCCCAACGTGCGACGGATTCCGAAGGCGGCCAGAACCCGTGGGCGGTCGTCGTGGGGTGCTCGGACTCGCGGGTTCCGGTCGAAGCGGTATTCGACGTGGGAGTCGGCGACCTGTTCGTGGTGCGCACCGCCGGTCACGTACTCGCGGCCGCCAGTATCGCGTCAGTGCGATTCGCCTTGGAGAAACTGGGCGCGCGGACGGTCGTGGTGCTGGGTCACGAGGACTGCGGGGCGGTGGGTGCCAAGCTTGCCGGTGATGCGCCGGCATGGCTCGCCCCGATCATGGATCACATCCACATCGAGCTGGTTGACGAGGCCAATGCGCCCGCTGACGCCGATGACGCGCTTCTTGCAGCGGCCGTCGACCACCACGTGCTCGACACCGTCGGTGAGCTCGAGCGGCTGATCGCGGCCTTCGCCCTCGACGAGGGCGTCGCCGTAGCCGGCGCCGCCTATAAGCTCGCAAGCGGCGAGGTTCACTGGCTCGGCTGAGCCCTCGTGCCAGCTAGATGCCCTCGGCGCGCACATACTTCGCGACATCGACGTTGAACTGCACGTCCTCGAGCTCGAATGTCGCCCACGGCGTGCCGTCGTCCATCCACGTCGCAGAGCCGACGGTGTTGGTCAGCACCCCGTTCATCTCACGGAACTTCAGCGCATGAGTCATCCACAGCACCTTCTCGGCGGAGGCGGAACTCTGGTAACGCATCGTCTCGGTCCAGATGGGCAGGCCGGTCTCGGGGTCGAAGCGCACGACGAATTGCTGGCGCTGGTCGGCCGCAAACGGCACCTCGAGGATGGCGGTGTCGTCGTCGACGGGCAACCACTTCACCCGCGAGTCGGTCACGAACAGCGCCGGGAACTGCCAGGACTCCGCCCACATGCCCTGGCTCGCGGACCACTCGACCTTGGGACCGCTGTCCGAGCCGATGATCGGGATGCGCATCAGGCTCTTGCCGTCGATGTAGCGCTCGTTGACCTTCAGCACCGGCAGGCCGAACCAACAGGCCTCGATATAGTGGCGGTAGTCGCGACCGGCGACGTGGGTGAAGCGGTAGCGTGCCGGGAAGGTGATCGGGCCGGCGGGCCGGATGGTCGCTCGGCCGGTGAGCACCGCGGTCTCGATCACGGGCACGGTGTCGCCGTAGGTCAGCCGCAGGTAGTGGTCGACCGGCTTGGGTAGACCGTCGGGCAGCGGCACGCGACGGATATCGACCGGGGTCGACTCGGCGTACGCAGGGAACGGCTTCGGCTTCACCTGCAGGCCGAGCCAGCCTACGAACACCAGCGCGGCCAGCACGCCACCTACGATCATCGCTACATTCACGAGCTTCTTCGCCTTCGATCTCATCTCAACCCTCTCCATTCCCGCCGAGAACCACTTGACACTCGGCGTCTCGGCGCTCAGTATGCAAGCAAGCACTTGCACGCGTCAAGAGGCAGCACGGAAGGAAAAGGCAGTGACACCGATAGAGCTCGAAACCGGGAACGCGATCCTCAAGGCCGCCGCCGACCTCATCGGCGAGCGCGGTTATAAGGGCACCACCACTCGGGCGATCGCGGAGAGAGCGGGCGTCAACGAGGTCACCATCTTCCGGCGCTTTGGCAACAAGCAGGGCGTCTTGCGCGCGCTCGCCGAGATGTGGGCAGGCAACATGGCCGGCTTCGCGGTCAGCGCCGTCCCCGACCCGGCCGACACCTTCGGCACGCTGCGCACGCTCGCGGCGCTGGAAGTCCGGCAAGCGCGCGACTTTGGGGCCGCGGCTCTGCGGCTCGCGTTCGATGTGCGTTCGATGCCTGAGGTGGCCGAGGTGCTCGGCGACGGGACCGGCCAGAACCTCGAGGGACTGGCCGACTACCTCGCGACCCGCCAAGCCGCCGGCGATCTGCGCGCCGACCTCGACCCGCACGTGATGGCCGACGGCTTCTTCAGCCTCACGTCGTCCTTCGTCATGTCTCGGCAGGTGCTGGGCAACGGGTTCGCGGACTACGACAGAGAGCTGGACGACGTCGTCGCACAGCTGGTGGACATCTACCTCACAGGAATCAGCGCGAAGGGAGCCGCATCATGAGTAAGGTACTGGTCGTCTACGGAACCGGCACAGGCTGCACCGCC
>JBBRWO010000007.1:0-36087 GCA_038249135.1 Coriobacteriia bacterium | reverse complement strand
ATCGTTGCTTCCCGGTAATCTGCTTGCGGACGGCATCGTCATTCTCGGCAGTACGGATATCGTGCTGGGGGAGATCGACAGATGAGCGTCGTGTGGGTGGTCATTCTCCGCGTCCTCGCTGCACTGGGACTCATGCTGGTCAATGGCGTGGTGCTCATCTACATGCTGCGCAAGGTGCTCGGGCACTTGCATCTGCGCCTCGGACCCATGGAGAACGGCTGGCACGGCATCGCTCAGACCACGTTTGACGTGCTGAAGCTCCTCACCAAGGAAGACCCAACGCCAAAGGCGGTCGACAAGGCGCTGTTCTTCATCGCCCCCGCAATCGTGTTCGTGCCGTCGCTGATGGCATACGCGGCGTTGCCGTTCTCGAACAGCGCCCGCATCGTCAATCTCGAGCTGGGACTGCTGTTCACCTTTGCCGTCCTGTCGCTGGTGCCGCTGGGGATCCTTGCCGCCGGTTGGTCGTCGAACAATAAGTGGTCGCTGCTCGGTGGCATGCGAGCCGTGGGATCTCAGATTACGTATGAGGTGCCGATGCTGCTCGCTGCGCTGCCGGTTGTCATGATGGCCGGATCGATCAACCTCGGCGACATAGTCCGTGCGCAGCAACCGCTGTGGTTCATCTACAACGTGCCCGCCTTCGTCCTCTTCTTCATCGCCGGCCTCATCGAGTCAGGCCAGACCCCGTTCGACCTCGCCGAGGCCGACTCCGAGCTCGTCTCGGGATTCGCGACCGAGTACGCGTCGATGAAGTTCGGCCTGCTGTTCCTCTCGGAGTTCAGCAATACATTCATCTTTGCGGCGCTCACCGTGACGTTGTTCCTCGGTGGCTGGGGCATTCCGTTTGTGCCCGAGGCGATCATGCAGCCCATCGCCCCGATCGTGTTCATGATCAAGACGTATCTGGTCATCTACCTGCTCATGGTCATCAGGGGGACCTTGCCCCGCGTTCGCGTGGACCAGATGCTTGCACTAGGCTGGAAGTTCCTGCTGCCCGTCTCCATCGTGTGGGTCATGATCACCGGTCTCGTCATCAAGCTCGGCCAGACCGTGTTTGGTGGTGCGCAATGACTCGCATCTTCGGCACCGGCATTCTGAGAAGCCTCTTGCTGTCGTTCAGGCAGCAGCGCAGAGGCGCCATCACCGTGCAGTACCCGCACGAGAAGTTGGTGCTCCCCGAGCGTGCGCGCTGGGCAGTCGAGATCAAGCCACACGATGGCATCGAGCACATGTGTACCGGCTGCCGTGCATGCGAGAAGGCCTGCCCCGACTACGTGATCCGTCTCGACATCACCACCGATGTGGACCGCAGCAAGGTCATCGATCGCTGGCATTACGAGATCGGCGCCTGCATGATGTGTGGTCTGTGCGTCGAAGCGTGTCCGTTCGACGCGATTCGCATGGGCCACGACTATGAACTCGCGGTGACCGATCCCGCTGACCTGTGCGTCGACCTGCTGGTGGATTCTCCCGCATGGGAGCCACCCAAGCGCACGACCGCCGCCGTGACCCCGCCCTCGGCGCCCTCCGAGCGGGTCGCTCCCGCCGCGCCCGCCGCAACGCCGGAAGGAGGCGACGATGTCTGACACTGTGAACGCGCTCGCGTTCGGCGTGCTGGCGCTCGCCATCCTCGGTGGAGCGGTCGCGATGCTCTCGACCCGCAATGTCGTGCATGCCGCGTTCTGGCTGCTTGAGGTGTCAGTCGCCGCATCAGGTGTCTTCTACCTGTTGGATGCCTCCTACATCGCGCTGGTGCAGCTCCTGGTGTACGCCGGGGCCGTCGCAGTACTGATGATCTTCTCGATCATGATCACGCTGCGCCGGCGTGAGGACGCGATCAGACCGCGCGACTTCTCGGCGATCGGCGCGGTGTTGGCGGTCGTGTTCTGCGCGGTCGTAGTGATCGCGGTGCGCGGATTCGAGTTTCCCTCGGCCGAGATGCCGGCGGTAGTGCCCGATCTCGTGGCGTTCGGCAAGTCGCTGTTCTCGCTGCGAGGATGGGCGCTCCCGTTCGAGGTCGCATCACTCGTGCTCACGGCTGCGCTGGTTGGCGCGGTCTGGTGGTCGAAGGAAGGTGACGAGTAGATGAGAGTCGGACTTGAGGCGTTTCTGATGCTCGCCGCCATGCTCTTCTCGCTGGGGCTTTACGGCGCCGTCTCCAAGAAGGGTGCGATCCAGGTGCTCATGTCGCTCGAGCTCATGGCTGTTGCCGTCAACATCAACCTCGTGGCGTTCTCGCGATTCGTGACGCCGCTGTCGCAGGACGGGCTCTTCTTCACGCTCTTTGCCATGGTCATCTCCGCCGCCGAGGTGGGCCTTGGTCTTGCGCTTGTGATCGCGGTCTATCGCCGCGCACACGACAGCGAGATCACCGGGCTCAACGAGTTGAAGGGCTGACGCATGGGCTGGCTGCTCGCGATACCATCGCTTCCCGGGTTGGCGTTCCTTGCGCTACTCGCCATGCCGCTGCGTCTTCGCAATCGCGCGCTGTGGATCCCCGTACTTGCGATGGTCATCTCGGCGGGCCTGTCGATTGCCGCGTTCCTCCAGGTATGGCCGGGCGGGACTGAGCTGACATCGGTCGTGTGGAACTACTCGTGGGAGCTTGCGGTTGTGGCCGGCCGCCCGCTCGAGCTGGGACTCCAGTTCGACGCAGTCGCGGCCGTGCTTCTGCTCACCGTCACACTAGTGGCGGCCTGCGTGCAAATCTACTCACTGGGCTACATGCACCGAGACGCCCGACGCGGCTGGTACTTCGCGGTTCTGTCACTGTTCACCTCGGCGATGCTGACCCTGGTGCTCGCCGACAACTTGCTCCTGCTCTTCGCGATGTGGGAGCTCATGGGTTTGTGCTCGTACCTCCTCATCGGGTTCTGGTACGAACTCGAGGGGCCGAGGAAAGCATCCCAGAAGGCGTTCCTCACGACCCGAATCGGTGACCTCGGACTCATGTTCGCGCTGGGCGTCATCTATAATGCGGTCGGCAGCTGGGAGTTCGCCGACATCCTCGGCTCGCTGCCCGGATGGGCACCCGGTGTCGCCACGGCGGTCGCCATCGGTCTGTTGCTGGCCGCGATGGGGAAGTCAGCTCAGGTTCCGCTGCATGTGTGGCTGCCCGATGCCATGGCCGGCCCGACGCCCGCTTCAGCGCTCATCCATGCTGCGACGATGGTCGCTGCCGGCGTCTATCTGGTCGCCCGCACCCTGCCGATCTTCGAGGCCGCGCCCGCCGTGTTGCAGGCGACCCTCGTCATCGGCTCGATCACGGCGATGGTCGGCGGACTGCTCGCAGCGGTACAGCACGACGTGAAGAAGGTGCTCGCGTACTCGACAATATCGCAGCTCGGCATCATGTTCATGGCGTTGGGCGCAGCCAGTGTGGGTGCCGCGCTGTTCCATCTGGTGACGCATGCGTTCTTCAAGTCGCTGCTGTTCCTTGGCGCCGGCGTCATCATCCACTCGGCTCGCACGCAGGACATGCGCGAAATGGGCGGCCTCGCCGCACACATGCCTGTGACTACTGCGACGTTCGTGGTCGGCTCGGCTGCGCTTGCGGGCGTCTTCCCGCTTTCCGGCTTCTTCAGCAAGGACGAGATCATCACAGTGCTGTATCACGGTCATCACTACTGGGCCGTCGGTGTGGTACTGCTCGCATCGCTCATCACCGCGTTTTACGTGACGCGTCTGTGCTTCCGTGTCTTCACGGGTCCCGAGCAGATCGAGAACCTGCACGAGGGCCACGTCTCCATGGTCGCGCCGATGGTGTTCTTGGCGGCGGTCACTCTGGTCCTCGGGTTCGCCTCGCCCGGGTTCGCCGAGTTCCTCGGCCATGAGGGCGCATGGCCGGCGCTTTCGATCGCCACGGTCTCAACGCTTGTGGCGTTGCTCGGCATCGGACTCGGCTGGTGGGTGTACGGACGCCGCTCGGTGGTGGTCAATACGCGGGCCTACAAGCAGCGAATGGGCCTCACATACGGAGCCCTCGTCCAGAAGCTGTACTTCGACACCGTCTACGAAGTGGTGTTCATCAAGCCCTTCATGCTGACAGCCGAGCTGTTCGCGTGGTTCGACCGCACCATCATCGACGGCGTGGTCAACGGTATGGCGCGCGGCTTCGTGCTGCTGACGAGCGTCTCGTGGAAGTTCGACGCATCCGTCATCGATGGCGCCGTCAACGGCATCGGGACGTTATCTCGCGCGGCCGGCGGAAGGCTGCGCGGTTTGCAGACCGGCCGACTCCAGAGTTATCAGCGGCTCATTCTCGCCGCAGTCGTAGTGTTCATGCTGTACCTCGTGGTGAAAGGGGCCTGACGCGTGCTGACCCTCATTGTGTTCTTGCCGCTCGTCGGAGCCATACTCTGTGCGCTGCTGCCCAAGGATCGCCCTACGTGGCCGCGCGCGGTCGCTGCGGCGATCACCGCAATCGATTTGGCGCTAGTGTGCTGGGTCGTCTACACGTTTGTGCCGGGCGGCGGCTACCAGTTCGTGGAGAAGGTCCCGTGGGTTCCTGCGGTTCACATCAACTACACGTTGGCGCTGGACGGCATATCGCTGCCGCTCCTGTTCCTCTCGGCGCTGCTGTCCTTCCTGGCGGTGATCGCATCCTTCAAGATCGACAACAAGCCGTCGTTCTACTTTGCCATGCTCCTCCTCCTGCAGGTCGGCATGAACGGCGTGTTCCTCGCTCTCGACTTCGTGCTGTTCTACGTGTTCTGGGAACTCGTGCTTGTTCCGATGTACTTTCTCATCGCCCAGTGGGGAGGCGAGCGTCGCGAATACGCGTCCCTCAAATTCTTCCTCTACACACTCCTTGGCTCGGTGTTCATGCTCGTGGGTATCATCGCGCTGTACCTGAAGACCGGAACGTTCGACATGGTGCGGCTCGCGCTTATCGGGCGCATGCTTCCCGCTGGCTTCCAGTGGTGGATCTTCCTGGCGTTCTTCCTCGGCTTCGCGGTGAAGGTTCCGATGTGGCCGCTCCACACGTGGTTGCCGGATGCCCATGTCGAGGCGCCGACCGCCGCGTCGGCCCTCCTCGCGGGTGTGCTGCTGAAGATGGGCACCTACGGTTTCCTGCGCGTTTCGCTACCGATGCTTCCTGAGGCCTTCGCTTCGTGGCGGTGGTTCCTGGCTGTGCTGGCGATGATCTCGATCCTGTACGGCGCGATCGTTGCGTTCGCTCAGACGGACCTGAAGAAGCTCGTCGCGTACTCATCGGTCTCTCACATGGGCTTCGCCATGCTGGGTATCGCGGCCGGTACTGCGATCGGCATCAACGGCGCCATGGCGGTCAACTTCAGCCACGGCCTGACCACGGGCCTGTTGTTCTTCCTCGTCGGCATGATCTACGAGCGCTCCCACACCCGCGAGATCGCGAAGATCTCCGGAGTCGCAAGCCAGATGCCGGTCCTTGCAGGCATCCTCGCGTTCTCAGCGTTCGCATCGATGGGACTGCCGGGACTGTCCGGGTTCGTCGGCGAATTCCTGTCACTTCTCGGTGCATGGCAGTCGGACCTTGGACGCTGGGTCGTCATCGCATCCGGTCTGGGCGTGCTCTTTGGGGCGGCCTACATCCTGTGGATGATTCAACGCGTGGTGCTGGGTCAACCGTCCCACGCGATTGCCGACGCCGCCGATGCATCGCCGCGTGAGCTGTTCGTCGCGGGGCCGCTTGTACTTCTGACCATCGCCATCGGCCTCAACTGGAACCTGTTGCTGCAGTACGTCGACCCCGTGGCTCGCTCACTCGCTAGGATCGTGGGGGTCTAAGTGACGGGATACGCTCTCATACTCCCGGAGATACTGGTTCTGGCGGCTGCTTTCTGGGCGCTGTTCGCCGAGGTGCTGCCTGGTCGCGATCGTGGCGCCGCATGGGCTGGCGTGATCGCCACTTCGGCCGCCGCAGTTCTCGCCTCTGCGCTCCCGCTGGCCGACGGTCCGTTCGCGGGGCATCTGGCGTTCGACGGCCCGTCTCGGTTCGCACGCGTGGCCATCCTGGTACTCTCGGCAGCCTGGCTTCTGTGGACCGCCGGTCGTGGCACCGGGCGTATTCGTGAGGCGGTCGCTCTCTCGCTCTTCGCCACGCTCGGCGCGATGCTGATGGCGGGCGCAACAGAGATCGTCACTCTCGTACTCGCCATCGAGCTCGCCACCATGCCGGCGTACGTCCTCATCGGCTACAAGCGAGATGACGTCCGCGGCCTCGAAGGCGCGCTCAAGTACTTCCTGCTGTCGTTGCTCACCTCGCTCGTCATGCTGTACGGGTTCTCGTTCATCTACGGCATCTCGGGCAGCACGCGGTTCGCCGAGATCGACCTGTCGCAGGCGGGTACGCTTGGCCTCGTCGCGATACTGCTGGCCCTCGCTGGCATGTTCGCGAAGCTCTCGGCCGCGCCCTTCCACTACTGGGCCCCCGACGCCTACGAAGGTTCTTCGGCGTGGACCGTCGCCTACATCTCGACGGTTCCCAAGGTCGCGGGTGCCATCGCCACCGTCCGTTTACTTTCTGTCGTAGCGCCAGGTTCTTCGCAGACGACCACCGTGGTCGCGGTTGTCGCCGCCGCCTCGATGGTGCTCGGTAACCTCGGCGCACTCACGCAGTCCGATGTTCGCCGCATGATGGCGTATTCCGGCGTGGCGCACTCAGGCTACCTGCTACTTGCCGCGGCGACGCTGTCTGGTACGGGCTTCATGGCCGCCATCTTCTACGCGGTCGCCTACTCGATCCCATCTCTCGGCGTGATGCTCGTGACCGCCGAGGAAGGCCCCGCCGTCATCGACTTCAATGGACTCGCGGCGCGACGGCCTGCGACCGCATGGGCCGTAGTGCTCATGCTCCTGTCTCTCATCGGAATCCCTCCGCTGGCAGGCTTCTTCGGCAAGCTGTTCTTGTTCCAGTCGGCGCTCGGTCACGGTCTGACAGCGCTTGTGGTGCTGGCCGTGATGCTGAGCGTGGTGTCTGCGGGCTACTACCTACGGATCGTGCGAGCCATGTTCTTCGCCGAGGAGAGCGAGGGCCATCGTGGCGCGGTCTCGAATCGCTCGGCCGGGGTCGCGATTGCGGTGTGTGTTCTCGCTGTCGTCGCGATGGGCATCGCCGCGGGCCCGCTCTTGACGGCGCTTGGCGGATTCACTCACTAGCGGGCCTGCGTTCCGCCGGGTGGTATGTGCTTTCGGTGGAGCCGCGCATCGTCCCCGCAGAGGGGTAGTATTGTTGCTGCTCAAGTAGGCACAACGAACATCCCGAACTGCACCCGAGGTGAGTCATGAGCCCTGATGAATTCGATCGCGACAGCGAGAACTCGCGCGAGCCGCTGACCACCACCCCTGAAGACGTCGCTGTGGTCGAGCCGAGTTCGGCTTTGCCGGCGGAGTCGCCCGCGCAGGACGACGAGCCGCTGCGTGTCTGCGACTACACGGGCGAGAGCGATGCTCCGTGCGAAGAGCCTGCTCGCGTGCGACGTTGGTCGAGCGCGGCGGTCGTGACAGGCGCAGCTCTCGGTGCGGTGGCAGGCGGCGTCCTGGTAGCCGCCGGCATAGTGTGGACGCTCGGTCTCATTCCGGGCGTGACACCGCTGAGGGCTATCACCGGCGCCGTGCCTGTGTCCGCTCAGGCCACGGTGACCATATCGGCGAAGGGCGTCGCGCTTGACGTCCCGGAAGCAGTTGCCAGCAAGGTGGTGCCGTCAGTGGTCAACATCACCATCTATCAGACGCAGACCGACCAGTTTTCCGGCCAGTCCGTCACGGTCGAGGCGGGCAACGGCTCCGGTGTCATCATCCGGCAGGACGGCTACATCCTCACCAACAACCACGTGGTCGAGAACGCCGATCGGGTGTCGGTCACCGTCGGAGTCGAAGACAAGCGAGCGACGGTGGTGGGAGTGGACCCGACCACCGACCTTGCGGTCATAAAGATCGACGGTACGGGCTATCCGGCAATCGAACTCGGCAGATCCGATAACCTGCGCGTCGGACAGTTCGTCATGGCGATCGGCAGTCCTTTTGGTCTGGACAAGACCGTGACCAGCGGAATCATCTCCGCGCTGCAGCGTTCCGAGCAGGTCAGGCGGGGAGCGAACGCTGAAACGACGTACGCCAACCTGATTCAGACCGACGCATCGATCAATCCAGGCAACTCGGGAGGGGCGCTCGTCGACGCAGCTGGCAAGTTGGTCGGTATCAACACCTTGATCCAGTCGCCGTCCGGTGGGGTCGGCGCGGCGCAGTCCGCAGGTATCGGATTCGCCATCCCTGTCGACTTCGCATCCTCGATCGCCGAGCAGCTCATAACCGATGGCAAAGCGAGCCACGCCTATCTCGGTGTTTCGACCCAGACGGTCGATGAAGAGATCGCACTGCTCTATCGGTTGCCGGTCAAGAGCGGTGCGTTTGTGGCGTTCGTTCAGCCGGGCGGCCCATCTGATAAGGCGAACGTGAAGCGCGGTGACATCATCACGCGAATCGGCGATACGCCTATCACGGGCGTGGCCGACGTATTCGCCGCGACGCGCCTGCACAAGATCGGCGACACGCTCCCTGTCGAGTTGGTGCGCGCGGACCAGAAACTGACACTGCAGATCACCCTCGGCTCGGATGCGAGCCGTTAGTGCGACTTTCTCTTATCGCAGTCGGCAAGCTCAAGGAGCGTTTCTGGCGAGAGGCGAGCGACGAGTACCTCAAGCGACTGTCGGCCTACGCCACGGTTCGCGTGACCGAGGTTACCGATCGAGATCCTGCCCGAGGTGAGGCACGCGCGCTAGCCGAGGAAGCAGCCGATGTGCTTCGAGCCATTCCGGACGGAGCGCACGTCGTCGCACTCGACCTCGGCGGCAAGCAACTGTCGAGTGAGGCGTTCTCGGCGCGGCTGGATGCACTGGCACTCGACGGTCGCTCAACGGTCGCGTTTGTCATCGGTGGTTCTCTCGGGCTCGACTCCACCGTGATCGCCCGAGCGGATGAGCGTCTTTCGCTTGGGCCGATGACCTTGCCGCACAACCTCGCCCGAGTTGTTGTGCTGGAGCAGATATACCGTGCCTTCCGCATCAGCAGGGGTGAGCCGTACCACAAGTGAAGGTCGTGTTCCGGCACTATTCTGCCGCCGACCCATACCCCTGTGAGTATGTTCATCCGTGAACTAAGTGCTTATAGTCATTAATGAACTTAAATTGCGCAGACGGCCGTGGGGGCCTCGGGGACCTGTGGGGCGGTGGCGATCGCTTTCTCTCGTGCTCGCCTATGGCGTGATTCATTTTCGGCTCGGCCGTCAAATACGGAAAGGAACACGTACATGGCTGACTGCGTCTGCTTGCCCAAGTGCCCGTTCTTCTTCGACAAGATGTCGAACATGCCCGCCATGGCCGACATCTACAAGACCAAGTACTGCCTGGGCGACAACAGCGAGTGTGCTCGCTATGCGGTCTTTCGCAAGATGAGCTCCGGTGGCGTGCCAGCAGACCTGTACCCCAACGATCGTGATCGCGCAGTCGAGCTACTGGCCGAGAGCGGCTTCTGAGCGGAGTCAGGGTCGGAGCCCGAGTCGGCGTCACTGCCTCGGGGCGTACTTCGGCAGCCGGCTTTGGCCGCGCCGTTGTTGAGTCGTCATCCCAGCGCCACCCTGTCGGCACTTTGCTCGGGCATGCTTGACTCACGGCGTGCATCCAACACGAGCAGCCAAGGCAGGGGAGACGAGTATGTCAGGCAAGAGACTGTTCGCGATCATCGTGATCTTCGCATTATCGGCCGCCGCATGGATGGTGCTTGCGGGTTCGGTTCAGATTCGCACCACCTCGACCGACGACCGTCTGGGCGACGCCGTGGGCGGGCTGTGGGGTTCGCCTCAGACCCAGAACGCGCCCGAATTCCGCTACTCGCCCGCCGCAGGCGGCAACGAGCTCGAGGTCGCCAGCAGCGACATCTCGGCTGGCATCGCGCTCGATCAGCGTCGCAAGGGCCTCCTGTGGTACGCGACCTACGTCGTGGACTTCAAGGCGGCGTACGGACTGAAGAATCCCCTGAAACGACCGGTCGACACCACCATGACGTTCACCTTCCCTGATCCCGTGGGCACCTACGACGGATTCGCAGTCAAAGTGAACGGCCGAGAGATTCCAGTCACCTATCGCGACGGCAAGGCGAGCGCAAGTTTCGTTATGCCCGCGCTGGGTGCAGCTACCGTCAGTACCGGCTACAAGACCAACGGCATGGAGCGGTGGGTCTACATGCCGAGCCCCGGCGGGGCGGGTGTTGTGCGCGATTTCCGGCTGGCGATGCAAACCGATTTCGACAAGATCGACTTCCCCGGAGATGGCGTGTCTCCGACGCGTAGGGTCACGAGCGGGGACGGATGGAACCTCACCTGGCAGTATGCGAGCGTCGTGAGCGGCCGCCCCATCGGACTCGTGATGCCAACACCACTCAACCCGGGACCGCTGGTCTCTCGCATCACGGCGTTCGCTCCGATTTCGCTGCTGTTCTTCTTCGCGGCGCTGATTCTGCTCACTGCCACCAACGGCATCAAGCTTCACCCCGTGCACTACGGATTCTTGGCCGCCGCGTTCTTCGCGTTCGATCTGCTGCTGGCGTACCTCGCCGATCAGGTCGACATCAATGTCGCCTTCGTGATCGCGGCGGTTACCTCGGTGGCACTCGTGATCGGCTACCTTATGGTGGTGGTTGGCAAGAACCGTGCGTTGATCGAGATCGCGCTCAGTCAGATACTGTTCCTGGTGCTGTTCAGCTACAGCTTCTTTTTCACGGGGTTCACGGGGCTTGCTATCACCGTCGGCTCGGTGCTCACTCTGGCCTACTTCATGATCAAAACGGCCCATGTCGATTGGGATGTGGTGTTCCCCAAGAAGGAGCCGAAGATTCCCCAGAGCCCACCTCAGGCGTGATCGAAGCCTATGTGGGCCGATTCCGATCTGACACACAAGAAGCGTGACTCCACGCGCACGCCGACGGCATCTTCGCTTTGAGCGGGGGTGCCGTTTCGGGTATCCTTGCAGGCCACACCCGACTGCCAGCACGGAGGCACTGATACCCGTGAAAGACGCGATCTCATCGCTCGTCTCATCCGCTCTGAAGGCCGCCATCGACGCCGGCGAGTTGTCGCTGGAGATCGTTCCCGACCCTGCACTGGAGCGTCCTCGTGATGCCGCGCATGGCGACTGGGCGACCAGTGTCGCGCTTCGCTCCTCCAAACTCGCCGGGATGAACCCAAGGCAGATCGCAGAGATTGTCTCGGCGAGGATGTCAGGGCACCCCGACGTTGATGCTGTTGAGATCGCGGGGCCGGGCTTCATCAACATCAGGTTGTCTGCGGCTGCACTGCAGCGTGTGCTGAGTGAGGCGCGGGCGCAGGGACGCGACTTCGGTCGCGGGGATGCCGGTGCCGGTATGCGGGTTCAGGTCGAGTTCGTCTCGGCGAACCCGGTGGGGCCGATGCATGTGGGTCACGGCCGCTGGGCTGCGCTCGGCGACAGCATGGCCCGCGTGCTCGCGCACTCGGGCTGGAGTGTCGAGCGCGAGTTCTACATCAACGACGCGGGTGTGCAGATGGACATCTTTGCGAAGTCCGTGGCCGCGAGATACCTCGAGCTCTGTGGCAAGAACGACGTTGTGTTCGAAGAGAACTGGTATCAAGGCGCCTACATCGCCGAGATCGCGCGCGAGATCTACGAGGACGAGGGCGTGTGCTGGTTTGACTCGATGCCGCGTGAGCGTGAGGCGTACTTCAAGCAGAAGGCGTACGCGCAGGTCCTCGCTCACCTCAAGGTTGTGCTTTCAGGAATGGGCGTCGAGTTCAATGTGTGGTTCTCGGAGCTGACGTTGCACGAGAAGGGCGCCGACGGTCTCACCGCCATCGAGCGGGGAATCGCCGCCCTGCGCGAGGCCGGCTACATCTATGAGCTCGACGGAGCGACGTGGTTCCGCTCCACGGACTTCGCCGACGACAAGGACCGCGTGCTGATCAAAGCGGACGGGGAGTACACCTACTTCGCGGCCGACATCGCGTACCACAAGAACAAATTCGACCGCGGCTTCGACCGCGTCATCAACATCTGGGGCGCCGACCACCACGGATACGTCGCGCGCATGAAGGCCGCCTGCTCGGCGCTCGGGCACGAGGGCCAGCTCGACGTGGTCATCGGCCAGCTGGTGAACTTGTTCCGCAACGGCGAGGCCGTACGCATGAGCAAGCGCACCGGCGAGATGGTGACGTTCGAGGAGCTGCTCGACGAGGTCGGCGCCGATGCCGCGCGCTACTGGTTTCTGCGTCGCAGCACCGATCAGCCGGTCGACTTCGACATCGAGCTCGCGCGCCAGCAGTCCGCCGACAACCCCGTCTTCTACGTGCAGTACGCGCATGCACGGATCTGCTCGATCATCCGTAAGGCGACCGGAAACGAGCTTACAGAGGCACCGACGCACGCCGCGTCGCTCGCGGCGGAGTTCGTGCCGGGCGATGCCGACCTGTCACCGCTGACCGCGGACGCTGAACTCGCGCTGATGCGTAAGCTCTCGGAGTTCGCCGAGGTTGTGGAGGGCGCCGCGCGCGACCTCGCCCCCCACAAGCTCACCCGCTATGCCGAGGATCTCGCGTCGACCTTCCACCAGTTCTACACCCAGTGCCGCGTCATGACCGACGACCCCGCGCTCACCGCCGCGCGGCTGTATGCGGTCGACGCGACTCGCTCGGCGCTCGAGGCGGTCCTCGGACTGCTCGGCGTGGGGGCACCCGAACGGATGTGACCGACCGCCGACGGCGCTCCAGTGGGGCGCCGTTGACGTAACGATGAGGAGAGCGACATGGGTAGGCCAAGCGCACCGAGACCACCGGCGACACCGGACCAGAAGACGGCACACGATCTCACCGCTGTGCTGCCCATGACCGCCGAGGTCAAGGACGGCCACCTCTGGATCGGTGGCGTCGACACGGTTGCGCTCGCCGCTGAGGCCGGCACTGCCGTCTACGTCATGGATGAGACAACGGTCCGCCACCAGCTTTCCGAGTACGTGAAGTGGACGCGCTTCCACTGGCCGCACGTCGACACCGTCTACGCGGGCAAGGCGTTCATGTCACTCGCGATGCTCAAGATCGTCGCCGAGGAAGGCTGCTGCCTGGACGTGTCCAGCGGCGGTGAGCTGGCGTTTGCTCGACGCGTCGGGTTCCCGATGGAGCGCATTTATGTGCACGGCAACAACAAGACGCCGGCCGAGCTGGGCGAGTGCCTCGACGCCAAGGTGGGTCGCATCGTAGTGGATAGTTTCGAGGAGCTCGATCGTCTCTCGGCGATGGCGAGCGCGCGCGGCGTGTCGCAGAAGGTGCTCGTGCGCGTTACACCTGGGGTTGAGGCGGACACGCACGACTTCATCATGACAGGCGCCGAGGACTCCAAGTTCGGGTTCGGGCGCAACCAAGGGCTGGCCATGAAGGCGGTCAAGCGGGCCATCGAGCTGCCGGGTATCGACTTCGACGGGCTCCACATGCACATCGGTAGCCAGATATTCGCGCTGCACAGCTTCTCGCGGGCAATCGAGGTCATCGTGGACTTCATGCGTGAGATCAAGGCCGAGACCGGAGTCGAGGTCTGCATGCTCGACACCGGCGGCGGGCTGGGAATCGCCTATGGCATCCCGGATGAGCCATCCACCATCAAGGACTACGGCAAGGTGGTCGTCGACGGCATCAAGGCTGAGTGCGAGAGACACGGCCTCCTAGTGCCGGCGATGGCGGTGGAGCCCGGTCGCTCGATCGTGGCGAACGCTGGCGTCACGCTCTACACCGTTGGCTCGATCAAGGAGATCCCCAACATCCGCACGTACGTGGCGGTCGACGGCGGCATGTCGGACAACATCCGCACCTCGCTCTACGATGCACACTACGAGGCGCTCCTTGCCAACAAGGCAGATCAGCCCCGACAGATGGTCGCCACGGTCGCCGGCAAGCACTGCGAGAGCGGTGACATCGTGGTCAACGATGCGCCTCTGCAGTGCCCCGAGGTCGGCGACATCCTCTGCGTGTGTGCCACCGGTGCCTACTGCCAGTCGATGAGCAGCAACTACAACAAGCAGGTTCGCCCGGGCGTCGTGTTCGTGAAGGATGGCGGGTGGCGTTGGGTGGTTCGCCGAGAGACCTACGACGACCTCATGAAGTGCGAGCTGGGCTGACGGAGGCACGGTTGCGGTTCGGCGCGTCGCCGAGCAGGGAACAGCTCAAAGTACGCAAAAAGGCGCCCCCAGAGGGCGCCTTTCGCGGTGATGGCACAACAAAGGTCGCGTGATGCTAGTCGCGCAGAAGGTTGTGCGAAACATCGTCGTGATTGTCATGATCGTCATCGTCGCGATCAACCACGGGAGCCTTGACGGTGACGGTGCGAATCACCTTGGTGCCGCGCTTGGTCTGAACGGTGAGCTTGTAGCTTCCGGCCGGCACGTCAGTGAAGGTCGCGATACGGTTCTTGCCGATTACGGCGGTGAACTTGTTGCCGGTCACCTTGTTGGTGAGTGTGGCGACGTGGCCGCGTATGTGAATCTTGGGGATCTTGACCTTGACCGTGTGACCATTGCCGGTCGTGGGAGGGGTCACAACAGCGGCGGTGACGGTGAAGCTGGTGGTGTTGCGAGCCTCGGTGTTGCCGGCGACGTCGGTAGACCAGAACTCGAGCGTGTGCGTGCCGGTGGTCGTCACGCTGACCATGGTACCGACGGTCTGAACGCCGCCGTCGAGGATGTAATAGGTGCTTGCCACGCCGGAACCAGCGTCAGTGGCGGTCAGCTTGATGGCTGCGCTGGTGACGTAGGTGAGCTTGGCATCGGACGTGGTGGACGGGGCGGTGGTGTCGACTACCACGGGAGCGGTGATCGTGAACGCGGCGGTCTTGCGCAACTCAGTGTTGCCCGCAGCGTCGACCGACCAGAACTGGAGCGTGTGCGCACCCAGAACGGTGACGTTGGCCAAAGTGCCCGACATCTGGAGGCCGCCGTCGAGGACGTAGTAAGTGGCGACAACGCCGGATCCGGCGTCAGTGGCGGTGAACTTGATCGCGGCGCTGGACACATAGGCTGCCTTGGCGTCGGATACGGTCACGGGGGCGGTCGTATCGAGCACTACCGGAGCCGTGATAGTGAAGTTCGCGGTCTTGTGAACCTCGATGTTGCCGGCCTTGTCGGTCGACCAGAACTCAAGGGTGTGGGCACCGAGGGCGCTCACGGACACGACGGTTCCGGCTACCTGCGCGCCACCGTCGAGCTTGTAGTACGTTGCGGCAACGCCAGAGCCGGCATCGGTCGCGGTGAGATTGATCGCTGCAGTCGACACATAAGTCGCGGCGGCGTTGGATGTGGTCACGGGGGCGGTGGTGTCAACGACGGCTGCTGCCGGGCTGATGGTCTTGCTGCCGACGCCGTCGCCGGTGCCGGGGCCCTTGACCGCGTACAGCGTGTAGGTCTTGCCGGTGGTCACGGCGAACGAGCCGGTGTTGGCGGTGAAGGTGAAGATCTTCGTCGCGCCATCGAATACTACGATTGCGTTGGCCAAGGGTGCGCTGACGGTGTAGTTGGCGGTGGTTCCAACGGTGGAGACAAGCGTGGTGGTGATAGGTACATTCACGCCACTGTGACATCCGGTACATGCCGTTGTCTTTGTGGGGAATGCCTGCGCGGTCGTGGCGAACGACGCCATCAGCCCCACAAGCGCGATTGCCGCTACCGGCACGATCAGACGTTTCTTCATACGAGCACCTCCGTGAGTGCGGGTTGCGATATCGGCCTGCACCTTTCAGGCGAAGCGCCGGTATCGGTGTACCCCCCTAGCATCGGCGGGGGGCCTAACGCTCGAATGAGAGGCGTCTGAGGATTCTCTTATCGAAGGACGCGCGAGCCCGCACTCGGTGTCAGTGGCTCGGCTACAATGAACTTCAGGCGTCGCCGTTCCGCCACGCCGGTCGTTCTCGGGAGGATTCATGCGCACTGTTCGTGTCGGCCTCATCGGCCTGGGTACCGTCGGATCGGGTGTTGTTGAGATTCTCCAGCGTCACGCCGCTGATTTTCAGCGTCGCGCGGGCGTTGATGTTCAGTTGGTTCGATTCGCCGACCGCACAACCTCGCGGTTCGCTGATCTGGGACTGCCCGCAGACGCCTGCTCGGACGACTGGCATGACGTCATCTCCGATGACTCGGTTGATGTCGTCATCGAGCTCATCGGTGGGACGGGCGTTGCCAAAGAGGTCGTGCTGGCTGCCCTCGCCGCGGGCAAGAGCGTCGTCACGGCCAATAAGGCGCTGATGGCCACCGCCGGGGAAGAGGTCATGGAGGCCGCCGAGGCCGCTGGCGTCGACATCGCGTTTGAGGCCAGCGTGGGCGGTGGGATTCCGATCATCGGCCCGCTCAAGCACTCGCTGACAAGCAACGAGATCCAGGCGGTCATGGGAATCGTCAACGGCACGACCAACTACATGCTCACACGCATGGCCGAGAACGGCCTTGACTACGCGACCGCACTCGCCGAGGCACAAGCCAAGGGCTTCGCCGAGGCTGATCCCACCGCTGACGTCGACGGACTCGATGCGGCGGCCAAGATTGCGATCCTCTCGTCGATCGCCTTCAACAGCCGCGTGGTTATGAGCCAGGTTCACGCGGAGGGCATTCGCTCTTTGGCCCCCGAGGACCTCGCATACGCGGACGAGATGGGCTACACCATCAAGCTGCTTGCGCTCGCTCGTCGGATGCCGGATGGCATCGATATTCGCGTGCACCCCACGATGATTCGCAAGACCCACCCGCTCGCGAGCGTAAACGGGGTGTACAACGCCATCTATGTGATCGGCGACGCGGTGGGCGAGACGATGTTCTTTGGCGAAGGAGCCGGCTCGCTGCCCGCTGCCTCCGCAGTCGTCGGCGACTTGGTGGAAGTCGCGCGTCGGATCCAGACAGGCTGCGCGCCGGTTGTCGGCTGCACCTGCACCGAGACCCTGCCTGTTCGCGACATGGCTGATCTTGAGACCGAGTATTTCATCCGACTCGAGGTCGCCGACCAGCCGGGTGTACTCGCGGCGGTAGCCACGGTCTTCGGCTCCCATGGAGTGTCGATCGGCTCGGTCATCCAGAAGCGAGCCGAGGGTGGCGTCGCCCAGATAGTCTACGTGACCCATCTCGCGCGTGAGGCCGCTGTTCGCGCCGCGCTGGCCGAGATTGGATCACTTGAGGTCACCTCGAGCATCGCGTCGATCATTCGCGTCGAGGATCTGTAGGCGTGGGAGCAGCGGTACTCGTACCTGCCACCAGCGCGAACCTTGGCCCGGGATTCGACAGCTTCGGGCTGGCGCTCGATATGCACAATCGCTTCAGCGCTGAGTTGGCCGATGAGTGGAGCGTCCAGGTCGAGGGTGAGGGCGCCGGCGTGCTCGCGACGGATGCCGGAAACCGGGTTGCGGTTGCCATGGCCCGTGCTTTCGAGGCCGCGGGCAAGCCCGAGCTTCGCGCGTGCATCGAGTGCTGGAATGGTATCGCTTTGGGCAATGGGCTCGGTTCGTCTTCGGCAGCGATCGTGGGAGGGCTGCTCCTTGGACAGGCGCTGTCCGGAGTCGATTTGGGCGAGCAGAAGCTCCTAGAGCTCGCCGCTGAGCTTGAAGGCCATGCCGACAACGTCGCAGCCGCATTGCTCGGAGGATTCACTGTCTGCTGGAACGATGCGGGTACTGCTCACGCTGCGCGCTTCGAGCCGGCACGCGGCCTTGCGGCTGTGGTGGTCGTGGCGATCGGGGAACTCGCGACCAGTACGGCGCGCGCCATGCTTCCGGACGCCGTTCCGCATGAGGATGCGGCGTTCAACGTCGCCCACGCCGGTCTGCTCGCGGCTTCAATAGCCGCAGGCCGCCCCGAGCTGCTTGGCGCTGCGCTCGCGGATCGGCTGCATGAGCCGTATCGCGCCCCTGCGGTGGCCGACCTGCAGGCGGTGCATGACATCCTGCGCGATTCCGGTGCTGCGGGCGTCGCCCTTTCGGGCGCCGGACCCACTGTGATCGGCCTGGTTGCGGCCGAAACCGATGAGGCGGCGCACGCGCTCGCCGAAGAGGTTGCCGCGCGCGCCGCCGTACGCGTGCGCGCTCTTGGAACACGCCGCGCACCTGAGGCGCTGCGAATCGACCGCGCCGGCGCACGGATGCTCTGACCGTATGACCCGCACACGAACCGGAGGCGCCAGATGACCGACCCCAGCCAACCCGTGAGCACGGCGACCGGAGTCCCGCCTGTGTACGACACGGCTCCGCAGGCGAGCGTCTCGGCTGCCCCAATGCCTACTCTGCCGACACCCCTCGCGCCCGAGCCTGCCCGTAAGCGTGGCTGGATCTGGCCGCTGGCGGTCGTCGTCTGTGTGCTCATCGTGGTCGGAGGCTGTGGTTGGGTGGCCTGGCTCGGCGCAGGCGACATGAACGTGCCGACCGGTGACGCCATTGCTGTCATCCCGATCGATGGCGTCATCGCGGGGACGGGCGGCACCGGCGTCATCACGCCGCAGGACTTCCGCGACAAGCTCAATCAGGCGCTCGACGACGACACCGTCAAGGCGATAGTTCTGCGCGTCGACTCTCCCGGCGGAACCGTCGCCGCGAGCGAGGAGATCGCCCTCTACGTGAAGGCCGCCGACAAGCCTGTAGTCGTCTCGGTGGGCGATGTCGATGCATCCGGCGCCTACATGGTGTCGTCGCAGGCCGACAAGATCATCGCGCTTCCCGGCTCGGCCGTCGGCAGCATCGGCGTGATCATGGAGATCCCCAACGTCGCGGGACTGCTCGACAAGCTTGGCGTCACATTCACGGTCGTCACCGCTGGGGCGTACAAGGACGCGGGTAGTCCCTACCGCTCGCTGACCGCTACCGAGAAGGCCTTGGTTCGGGGCTCGGTGGACGAGGTGTACGGACAGTTCATCGATATCGTCGCCGAGGGTCGCAAGATGCCACGCTCCGAGGTCGAGTCTCTGGCGACCGGGTGGGCCTGGAACGGAAGCGAGGCCAAGAAGCTCGGACTGGTCGACCAGGTCGGCACGTTCGACGACGCGCTCAAAGCTGCCGCCAAGCTCGGCAAGATCGACGGCGACTACGAGACGGTGAGCTACGACGACGCGCAGTTCGGAGACGTGTTCGGCAGTCTTCTCGGCATCTCACGGCAGCTCGACGACATCAGCGCGCTTGGCCGGCAGGGCGTTCTCTCGCCCGGGCCCGTGCTGAACAAGTAGTGAGGTTTTGCTCCGACTCGCCAGACGGCAGAAGTCTGCTATAGTTGTGTCTCTGGCGGTTCCCGCCACACTCCTTTTCGCGGCAGTCCACACCACGATTCTCAAGAAGTTTCTGCGGTCATGGACGCCCGGCTCATTCTCACTTCAAGGAGAGATGCTGCATGAAGTTCTTCCTGGACACGGCGAATATCGCCGAAATCGAGGAGGCCGCAAGTTGGGGCGTCCTCTCGGGTGTCACCACCAACCCGACCCTGTACGCACGTGAAGGCGGCAAGCTCGCCGACTTTCACACGCACCTCAAGCGGATCTGCGACATCGTCGACGGTCCCGTCAGCGGCGAGACCGTCGGCCTCAAGCGCGACGAGATCATCCGCGAGGGCGAAGAGCTTGCCGCGCTGGCCCCCAATCTCATCGTGAAGGTCCCGACCATGCCCGAGGGACTGGCTGCCACCAAGGCGCTGTCCGACAAGGGCATCAAGGTCAACATGACCCTGTGCTTCACCGTCCCGCAGGCGATGCTCGCGGCGCGTTCCGGCGCATCGTACATCTCGCCCTTCGTGGGTCGCTTCGACGACATCAGCGAAGACGGCATCGCACAGCTCTCAGATGTCGTTATGGCGCTGAACAACTACGACTTCGGTCACGACGTCGAGGTCATCGCGGCCTCGATCCGCTCGGCGAATCACGTCACGCAGGCGGCGCTCATGGGTGCCGACATCGCCACCGTGCCGTTTTCCGTCCTCAAGAACCTGGTGAAGCATCCGCTCACCGACCGCGGCCTGGAATCGTTCCTGGCCGACTGGGAGAAAGTGAAGAACGCATGAGCGCACGACCCCGCAAGCGCGGCCGCCGAGGCGGTTCGCAGGGTGGCCAGCAAGAGGCCCCCAAGCCTTCGATCAAGCGCGAAGATCTAGAGGCGCTGACTGTCGCCAATCTCAAAGTAATGGCGACCGAGATCGGCATCGACATCAAGGAGCTCAAGAAGAAGGACCAGCTGATCGACGCCGTCCTCGAAGCCAAGGTGAAGTCGGAAGGCTTCATCGAGATCACCGGTATCCTCGACGTGCTCCCCGAGGGCTACGGATTCGTCCGTACCAGTGGCTATCTGCCTGGCGACAATGACGTCTACGTCTCGATGTCCGCCGTCCGCCGAGGAGAGCTTCGCCGAGGAGACTTCATCCGCGGCCAGGTGCGTCCCCCCAAGGACAACGAGAAGTACTCGGCGCTCCAGCGTCTCGACTCGGTCAACGACCTTGAGCCGCATCTCACCAAGGGCCGCAAAAAGTTCGCCGACCTCACGCCGGTCTATCCCGACCAGCGCCTGCGCATGGAGCACGGCAAGGAGTATCTGACGGCTCGGACCATCGACATGGTCGCCCCGATCGGCAAGGGCCAGCGTGGCCTGATCGTCTCCCCGCCGAAGGCCGGCAAGACCACGGTCCTCAAGGACGTCGCCGCCGCCATCCATGCCAACGATCCCGACGTCTACCTGATGTGCCTCCTCGTCGACGAGCGTCCTGAGGAAGTCACGGACATGGAGCGCTCGATCCACGGCGAGGTCGTGTCTTCGACGTTCGACATGCCGAGTGACCAGCACATCGCCGTCGCCGAGCTCGTCATAGAGCGTGCCAAGCGCCTCGTCGAGTCCGGCCGCGACGTCGTGATCCTGCTCGACTCGATCACCCGTCTCGCGCGCGCCTACAACCTCGCGTCGCCCGCCTCGGGACGAATCCTTTCAGGTGGTGTCGACTCGGCTGCGCTGTACCCGCCCAAGAAGTTCTTCGGCGCCGCTCGTAACATCGAATTTGGCGGATCGCTGACCATCCTCGCGACCGCGCTCGTGGATACCGGCTCCAAGATGGACGAGGTCATCTTCGAGGAGTTCAAGGGCACCGGCAACATGGAACTCCGTCTCGACCGTGGACTCGCGGATCGCCGCATCTTCCCGGCCATCGACGTCATCAGCTCAGGCACCCGCAAGGAAGAGCTGCTGCTCGATCCCGCCGAGGCGCCGTTCGTGTGGGGTGTACGCCGGATCCTTCACGGCATCGACAACTCCGAGCGTGCCATGGACATGCTACTCAAGGGCCTCAAGCAGACCGAGAGCAACGAGGAGTTCCTCCGCCGTATGGCCAAGCAGGCACAGACCAAGGGCAGCAACATCGATCTGTAGCCACTCTGCATCACACAGAGGCATCAACGCGGCGGCCGCTCGAGACATCGGGCTGCCGCCGTTGTCATGAGCAGGTTGACTCTCGTCCGGGGTGATGCTGGCTTCTACCGCCCATGGCGCCGCGAGAATGGGGATGAACAAAGCGGTCACTACGATGTTTCGCGCTAGGAGGACCGTGGTCGATTCAACTTCAGGGGGCAACGATCAGTTCGCCTCTGAGCGGGCGCGCTTCTTCGAGTCGTCCGACGATCTCCTGTTCATTCTTGATTCCAGCGGTCATTGTTGCGCCTTCAATTCTGCATGGACCCGTGTTGTGGGCCTGGAGTCCGCCGAGCTTCTCGGCCTTCCTCTTGTCGAACGAATGCATCCGGATGACGCCAGGGAAGCGCAGCGAACACTAGACGAGGTGACCGCAACGAGTGGTGTAACTCGGCTAGTGGCTCGGTTTCGATACGCCAACGGAGAACACCACAACCTCGCGTGGACGTTGAGCGAGGACGGGGGAGTCATTTTTGGTGCGGCGCGGGAGGTTGTTCCAGACGAGGCCGAGAAGGTTCGCTCCGCACTCACCAAGGAACTTGAGCGCTCGAACGAGGAGTTGCAGCAGTTCGCCTATATCGCGTCCCACGACTTGCAAGAGCCTCTGCGGATGATCTCGAGTTACACCGAACTCCTCCAAAAGCGCTATCAGGGTGAACTTGATGCCGACGCAGATGTGTTCATCGGCTTCGTGGTGGATGGCGCCAAACGTATGCAGCGACTGCTGGAGGACTTGCTCAAGTACTCGCGTGTCGACTCGCATCGCGGATCGATGAAACTGGTGGATTCCGGTGACGTCGTCCGTTTCGCGCTCGCGAATCTGACCATCGCGATCAGGGATTCAGATGCCGAGATCAACCTCGGCGACTTGCCTCTTGTCCTCGCAGACGAGTCGCAGCTGATGCAGCTCTTCCAGAATCTCATCGGCAACGCACTCAAGTTCCATAATCCCGGAGCCGTGCCGCACGTGTACGTCGGAGCAGTTCATCAGGATCACCAGTGGCTGTTCTCGGTGGAAGACGACGGCATCGGCATTGGCGGCGAGTACTCCGACGCGGTTTTCGACGTGTTTCGACGCCTTCATACGGTGCGGGCGTACGCGGGGACGGGGATCGGGCTCGCAGTCTGCAAGCGGATCGTCGAGCGGCATGGGGGCACCATCTGGGTCGAGCCCAATGAAGCTGGCGGATCCTCGTTCCGTTTCACGCTCCCGATACCGTCCTAGGCGCCGGGCGGCGGCGTTGGCGGCGGTTGGCCGGCGCTTGGCGGCGCTCAGAAGTCCGTCGTTGCCCCTCGGCATGAGCGATGCTAAACTACTCAGGCTGTCCTCAAGCTCTGGTCGGAAACCAGGGCGTCATCGGAGGTGTTTGGTAGTGAAGCAAGGAATCCACCCGGAGTACGTGGAAGCGTCCGTCCACTGCTCGTGCGGCAACGAGTTCAAGACGCGCTCGACCAGCCCCAAGCTTTCGGTCGAACTGTGCTCGGAGTGTCACCCGTTCTACACCGGCAAGCAGAAGTTCGTCGACACCGGTGGACGCGTTCAGCGCTTTGCCGACAAGTTCGGGGGCAACGCTGCCGCGCAGGTTCGCGAGAAGGAAGCCGCCGAGAAGGTCGCTCGTCTCAAGGCCGCCGAGGAAGTCGCCGCGATCAACAAGGCCGCGCGCGAAGCCAAGGAAGCCGAGAAGGCCGAGAAGGTCGCCAAGGCCGAGAAGACCACCGCTGCCGAGAAGGCTGCACAGCGCGAGACCCGCGACGACAAGTTCGAGGAGGCCGAGACCGCTGAGGTCGCTGCCGACGAGGCTGTCGAGGCTGAGGCTCCCGTCGCGGAAGAAGCTGCCGAGTAGTTCGTAGCGCAGCACGACGCACGTAAGTAGAATGGGGAGGCGAGGCGACTCGTCTCCCCATTGCATTCTCCTGGGAGTCTCGTCTCGCAGACACTTCTCGGACGCACTCGAAAGGCGCTGATCATGGACGTTCGCCTGCTTTCACACACTCCTGACCCCGAGCGGGCTATCGCTGCCGCCGCGCGACTCTGCTACGCGCCGGTCGGAGCTGCCGAGTTGATGGATACGATGTCAGATGAGGCTATCCGCAAGGTCCTCAAGATCATCGTCACATCCGGCCACACCTCGGCGCTCGAGCACGCCAGCTACTCGTTCGCAATCGACGGCGTCTCCCGCGCTCTCACGCACCAGCTGGTTCGGCATCGCCTGGCGAGCTACAACCAGCAATCTCAGCGCTACGTCTCCTACGACGACGAGCCCGCGTTCGTGGTGCCACCCTCGGTCGCCGCGGATCCCGAATCGCTCAAGCGCTTCAAGTCGGCCAACGCTGCAGCGTTCTCGGCGTACCGCGAGATGCTCGACGCAGGCGTTCCCGCCGAGGACGCGCGCTACCTGCTCCCCAATGCCATGGAGACCAAGATCGTGGTCACCATGAACATCCGCGAGTTACTGCACTTCTTCGAGCTACGCTGCTGCAAGCGCGCGCAGTGGGAGATCCGGGACCTGGCACTCGCCATGCTCGAACTCGCGTTGCCGACCGCCCCGTACCTGTTCCTGGACGCTGGCGCTTCATGCCGCCGCGGCCCGTGCCGTGAGGGCAAGATGACCTGCGGCGACCCCTATCCTAAGGCACCCACTCGTGACTGATATCGCAGCCAAGCTTCCGCCCGATGAGGGCCACATCACGCATACGCACATCGGCGGCCAGGCGGTCCTCGAGGGCATCATGATGCGTGGCAAGTTCAACTGGGCAGTCGCGGTGCGCACCCCGACCGGTGAGATTCACACCGAGGCGCACGACCTGCCGGTCAACGTGCATCGTCAGGGCTGGCTCAAGTGGCCGATCGTCCGTGGCTGCGTCGCGATGGTCGATACGCTGAGTCTCGCGATGAAGGCCTTCTCGGTATCCGCTTCTCTTGCCGGCGAAACCGAGGACGAGCAACTCTCCGCCAAGGAGATCGGGTTCACGATGGTCTTTGGCGTAGGGCTCGCGATCCTTTTCTTCATCATCCTGCCGGCGGTGGCGACCAACTTCCTGGGTCGCTTCATCCCGATCTCGATGGCCGAGAACCCGCTGCGCTGGAACATCGTCGATGGGGTCCTTCGGGTCTTCGCCTTCTTCCTCTACATATGGGCGATTGGTCGTATGGCCGACATCCAACGCGTCTTTGGATACCACGGTGCTGAGCACAAGACGATTCACGCCTACGAGCACAACCTGCCCCTCGAGACGCCGCTGATCCAGCGGTACTCGACGAGCCACGTCCGGTGCGGAACGTCGTTCCTGCTGATGGTCATGGTTGTCGCGATCATCGTGTTCTCACTCACGCCGGTGAAGGCGATCGCGTTTTCGATGGGCGTCACGTCGCGCGTCGGCGTACTGACGATGGCCATTCTGGCTCGGCTGATCTTGATGCCCCTCGTTGCCGGTCTCGCCTACGAGATTACGGTGAAGTGGGCCGGTAACCATTCCGAGAACCCAATCGTGAAGGTATTGCTGTGGCCGGGCCTGCAGATGCAGAAGATGACCACTCGCGAGCCGGACGACGGCATGATCGAGGTCGCCGTCGCCGCCATGCAGCCCATCATCGCCCGCGAAGACCGCGAGGACCGCATCGCAGCTGGCGAGGACGCGCCCGAGGACGCCGGCTCGGCAGTCGATATACCCGATGAGGCGATTGTCACGGAGGGCCCGATCACCTGAGCTCGCGTTCGGCGAACCTCCGCGATATGTATTGACGTACTGTATGTACAGGCTGTATCGTGCTACTTCCGAGAAGGAGGAGACGATGGCCGAGTACATCCCAAAGCCCGCGCAGTTCAGGCTCCCTGCCTGGGCGCATGAGTTTCTGGCACAGGAGTCGGCTCAGATCGGAGTCACCAAGACGGACGTCGTTCTCGAGGCCCTCTCGGCGTTGAAAGACGTTCGACTGCAGCAATCGCTCGCCGCCGGCTACGAAGAGTGCGGCGCGTGGATCGCTCGTGAGGCGACCGAGTGGGATACGACGTTGGCGGACGGACTCGAGGATGAGCGGTGGTAGTCCGGAGACCCAGGCGCGGCGACGTGTTCTGGGTGGAGCTGAACCCGGTCGTCGGTGCGGAGATGGGCAAGACCCGGCCTGCACTGGTGATTCAGAACGACGTGGGTAACACACACGCGGACACCACGATCATCGCGACGATCACGTCGGCAACCGCCACGCAGGGGTACCCATTCCTGGTGCCGCTGCCGCCCGGAACACTCTCGAAGCCGTCGCTGGTCAACTGCGCACACGTTCGCACCATTGATCTCGGGCGACTCCGTGGTGCCTCAATCACTCGACTCTCACCCGAGACCATGCTCGCGGTCGACCAAGCGCTCCGTACGTCGCTCGACATCGGCTGAAGGGATCGACCGTGCCGGAGCCGTGCTACGATTGTTCGGCTACCACCCTGAGTCAGAAGGACGTCACTTTCCATGCGTGAGAAGCTGCAGCGAATCCTGACCACCTATAACGAGCTCACCACGAACCTCTCGGACCCCTCGGTCCTCGGCGACCAGAAAGAGTACGCACGTCTCGCCAAGATGCAGCGCTCCCAGGCGCCGCTCGCCGACAAGGCCAAGGAGTACCTCGAGGCGGCGGCCCAGCTCGATGAGGCCAAGGAGATCCTGCGCTCCGAGACCGACCCGGAGATGAAGGAGTTCGCCTCCGAGGAGGCCAAGGAGCTTGAGGCCAAGCTGCCGGTGCTTGAGGAAGAGCTCAAGGTCATGCTCCTACCGAGCGACCCTAACGACGACAAGGACATCATCGTCGAGATTCGCGCCGGTGCCGGTGGCGACGAAGCTGCCATCTTCGCGGGCGACCTCTACCGCATGTACACCCGCTTCGCCGAGCTCCAGAAGTGGAAGCCCGAGGAGATCGACGCAAACGAGTCCGAGAGCGGCGGCTTCAAGGAAGTCTCGTTTCGCATCAAGGGCGACAAGGTCTACTCCAAGATGAAGTTCGAGTCCGGCGTCCACCGCGTGCAGCGCGTGCCCGCGACCGAGTCGCAAGGACGTATCCACACCTCGACCGCCACCGTCGCCGTGCTGCCGGAAGTCGAGGACGTCGAGGTCCATATCAACATGAACGACCTGCGCATCGACGTATACCGCTCAAGCGGTCCCGGTGGTCAGTCCGTCAACACCACGGACTCCGCCGTGCGCATCACCCACTTGCCCTCAGGCACCGTCGTGCAGTCGCAGAACCAGAAGTCGCAGCTCCAGAACAAGGAAGCGGCGATGCGCGTTCTGCGCGCCCGGATCTACGAGGTGGAGCTTGAGAAGCAGCAGGCCGAGGTAGGCGCCGAGCGTCGCAGCCAGATCGGCTCCGGCGACCGCTCGGAGAAGATCCGCACCTACAACTATCCGCAGGATCGCGTCACCGATCACCGCATCGGCCTGACCGTGCACAATATCCCGGGCCTTATGTCAGGCGAGATCGACGCGCTGGTCGATGGCCTCATCGCCGCCGACCGCGCCGAGCGTCTCGCCTCGGCGTAAGGCGACCCGAGCAACGATGGCCGCCGCCGAGCAGGTCTGGACCGTCAAAGCCGCGCTCGACTGGACCACCACCTACCTGGCCGAGAAGTCCGACGAGCACCCGCGCCGGAGCGCCGAGTGGCTGCTCTCGGCTGCGACCGGCCTGTCGCGCATCGAGCTCTACGCGTTCCATGACCGGCCGCTCACGCCCGATGAGCGCACGCTGCTCCGTGAGGGCGTCAAGCGCCGTGCTGCCGGCGAGCCGCTGCAGTACGTCACCGGCGAGGTCGCCTTCCGCCACATCGTGCTCAAGGTCCGTCCTGGCGTCCTCATCCCGCGACCCGAGACCGAGGTTCTCGTGGACTCGGTACTGCCCGCGATCGACGCAGCGCTCGCCGAGAGGGGAGCGGCACTGGTCGCCGACATCTGCACCGGGTCCGGCTGCATCGCGCTCTCTATCGCCAGCGAGCGCCCTCTGGCCACGGTCATCGCCACGGACCTGTCCGAACTCGCCCTCTCCGTCGCCGACGAGAACGTGGATCGCCTCAGCCTCAGCGACCGCGTGTCGACATCCCACGGCGACCTGTTCGCCGCACTCGACGAGGGGCTTCGGGGGACGCTGGACGTCGTCGTCTCCAACCCGCCCTATGTCCCCTCGGCCGACGTGCCCGATCTCCCGTCTGAGGTCGCCGGATTCGAGCCGCATCTGGCCCTTGACGGCGGTGTGGACGGCCTCGACGTCTACCGTCGCCTGCTCACAGAATCGCGTGAGTGGTTGCGCCCCGGCGGGCTTCTCGGCGTCGAATTGGATGAAAGAATGGTCCAGATTGCGGCTGGGGAAGCGCAGAAGTGGTATGAAGAGGTAAGGGTGGTTCGAGACCTTACCGGTCGCGATCGGATTGTGACCGCACGGGCACCTCGGGCAACCTGATTCCATCCAAGGGCAGGGATGAATGGAGGCGGTTGACGATGTCTAAGACCTACCACGTCGATTCGGAGAACCCCAACGCAGAAGTGATAAACCTCGCCGCCACGGTGCTCCGTGACGGCGGGCTCGTGGTATTCCCCACTGAGACGGTGTACGGAATCGGCGCTTTGGCTGATTCGAAGTTCGGAGCGCAAGAGATATTCGAGGTCAAGGTCCGTCCGCTCGACATGCCCCTGCCCTGGCTGGTCGAGAACGAAGACGCGCTCGACACGTACGGAGTCGACATCCCCGAATACGCACATAGGCTTGCCCACGAATTCTGGCCCGGTCCGCTGTCCTTGGTCGTCATGGCCAGCGAGCGCGTCGGCAAGGACTTCCGCGCACCCGACGGCACGGTCGCGCTGCGCTCGCCGGATCACGAGGTCGTCATCGAGCTGATCCAGGCTGCTGGCGGCCCCATCATCGCCACGAGCGCCAACACGCACGGTCACCCGGCACCCGGCGCGTTCGCAGAGGTGGAAGTTCGCATCGTCTCTGCCGCTGACGTCGCCCTCGACTGCGGCGAGACGCAGCACCAGCAGGCGTCGACGGTCGTGATGTGCACCGGCGACGAGCCCGTTGTCGTACGCGAGGGAGCCATCTCTGAAAGCGAGATCATGGCGGCTGCGGCCAACTAGACTGCCGCGTGAGAGCTGTTCGACCAAACTGCACGCGTCTCTGTACCCGGCTCGGGCGACACCTGAGTCGGGTACAGTCATGCCTGAAGCGTTTCGTCGATGCGGTACAATCTCCACACTCACTGGCCCAACTCTCGGGAGGCGTTACGCATGCGCGTCGTCATCGGTAGCGATCACGCTGGCTTCGAGCAGAAGGAACGCCTCAAAGAGCACCTCGCGGGCAAGGGTTACGAGCTCATCGATGTGGGGACCGCCAACGCCGAGGACTCGGTCGACTACCCCGACTTCGCGATCCAAGCAGGGCGCACCGTCGCTCGCGGGGACGCGGATCTGGGCGTGCTCGTGTGCGGAACCGGCATCGGCATGTCGATCGCGGCGAACAAGGTCCGCGGCGTACGAGCCGCCAACATCACCATCCCGGAGTTCGCCGTGCTCGCCCGCGAGCACAACAACGCCAACATCGTCACCGTCTCGGCGAGGTTCATTCCGGTACAGGTCAACGAGGAGATCGTCGATGCCTTCCTGACCACCGAGTTCGCAGGCGGGCGTCACGGCATGCGCGTCGGCAAGATCACTCAGGTCGAACTCGAAGAGCGCGGCTAGCAAGGGCACTGCACGACCCACAGCACCGCGCCAGCAACCGGTCGCGGAGTACCGTCAGAGAGGAACAGGGGAGCATGGCACTCACGTACATCCCAGCGCAGGACCCGGAGGTCGCTGCTGCGATCGACTCCGAGCTTGCACGCCAGCGCGGTACCATCGAGCTTATCGCCTCCGAGAACTTCGTCTCGCTCGCGGTACTCGAGGCCGCCGGCACCGTGCTCACCAACAAGTATGCCGAGGGCCTTCCCGGCAAGCGTTACTACGGCGGGTGTGAGCAGGTCGACGTCGTCGAGAACATCGCTCGCGACCGCGTGTGCGAGCTCTTCGGCGCGGATCACGCCAACGTGCAGCCGCATGCCGGCGCGCAGGCGAACATGGCGGTCTACTACGCGGCGCTGAATCCCGGCGACACGGTGCTGGGCATGAACCTAGCCATGGGCGGACACCTCACCCACGGCTCAAGCGTCAACTTCTCAGGTAAGTGGTTCAACGTCGTGCCGTACGGTCTGGATATGGAGACCGAGACGATCGACTACGACGAGATGGAGCGCCTGGCCAAGGAGCACCGTCCCAAGATGATCATCGCCGGCGCCAGCGCCTACCCACGCGTCATCGACTTCGAGCGCTTCTCGGCGGTCGCCAAGGATGTCGGCGCGGTGTTCATGGTGGACATGGCACACATCGCCGGACTCGTCGCCACAGGCGCACACCCCTCGCCCGTACCCTACGCTGACTACGTCACCTCGACCTCGCACAAGACGCTGCGCGGTCCACGTTCCGGCTTCGTGCTCTGCAAAGCCGAGCACCAGGCAGCGCTCGACAAGGCGGTTTTCCCCGGACTTCAGGGCGGCCCGCTCGAGCACATGGTCGCAGCCAAGGCCGTCGCGTTTGGTGAGGCGATGAAGCCTGAGTTCACCACCTATATCGATCAGGTCGTCATGAACGCCAAGGCGATGGGCGCGGCGATGGTCGAGTGTGGACTGCGGCTGATCTCCGGCGGCACCGACAACCACCTCATGCTCGTCGATCTGCGTCCGGCCGGCATCACCGGCAAGGAAGCCGAGCGACTCCTCGAGGACGTCGGAATCACCACCAACAAGAACGCGATTCCCAACGATCCCGAAAGCCCGTTCGTGACGAGCGGCATCCGCCTCGGCACTCCCGCTATCACGACCCGCGGGTTCACTGAAGGCGAGGCCCACACCATTGGCTGCCTCGTCGCGCAGACCGTGTTCAACCGTGATGACGAAGCCAAGCTCGCCGACGTGAAGCTTCAGGTCGCCGCGCTGCTCGAGAAGCACCCGCTCTACCCCGAGCTCTAGACCCTTCCACCATCAACGCTATCAGCCCGCCGCGAGAGGAGCCCACGCGCCATGCCCAAGGAGAGCCCGTATCCCAACGTCACCGTGGTGAACCACCCCTTGGTTCAGCACAAACTGACCATCCTGCGCGATAAGACCACCGGCTCCAAGCAGTTCCGTGAGCTGGTCAAGGAACTCGCGATGCTTGAGGCGTATGAGGCGACCCGCGGCTTCCAACTCGCCGAGACCACCGTGGTCACGCCCATCACCGAGACCACCTCGTATGTGCTCGCCGGCAAGAAGGTCGCGGTCATCCCGATCCTGCGCGCCGGACTCGGTATGGTCGACGGCATCCTCGAACTCATTCCGGCCGCGCGCGTGGGCCACGTCGGGCTGTACCGCGACCCGGAGACCCTGCAGCCGGTCGAGTACTACTGCAAGCTCCCCGAGGATATCGCCGAACGCGATGTGCTCATCGTGGACCCCATGCTCGCCACGGGTGGCTCCGCTGCTGCGGCGATTCAGCTGCTGCGCGAGAAGGGTGCCAAGCACATCGACCTACTCGTGCTGATCGCTGCACCTGAGGGCATCGAAGAGGTCCTGAAGCACTGCGACGACATTCACATCTTCACGTGCTCGATCGACTCACATCTCAACGACCACGGCTACATCGTGCCGGGTCTGGGCGATGCTGGCGACCGTATCTTCGGCACAAAGTAGCCCGACTAATCCGCGAGGAGCGACTCATGCCGCGTCCGTCCTGGGACGAATACTTCATGGCCATCGCCGAGCAGGTCTCGGGTCGTTCGACGTGCCTGCGTCGAGCTACCGGAGCCGTTCTGGTCAAGGACAAGCGCATCCTGGCGACAGGCTACAACGGGGTCCCCAAGGGACTGGCCCACTGCGAGGATGTCGGCTGCCTCCGCGAGCAGCGGCAGATTCCCTCCGGTAGTCACCACGAGCTCTGTCGCGGCATCCACGCCGAGCAGAACGCCGTGATCCAAGCCGCCAAGCACGGCATCGCCATGGACGGCGCGACCGCGTACTGCACGCACCAGCCGTGTGTCCTGTGCGCCAAGATTCTTCTCAATGCCGGTGTGGTCGATATCATGTATCGCGACCCGTATCCGGATCCGCTGTCCGAGGAACTCCTCGCCGAGGCCGGAATCGTCGTACGCCGTCTACCAGAGGGTGTCTCGGCGTGAGTCTGCAGCACTACGTTGCGGTCTTCGCGATCGCACTCGTCGTCACCTTCATCGTCACGCCGCTCGTGCGCAGGTTCGCGATTCGTCGCGGGCTTGTCGATCGGCCCGGCGGCCGCAAAGTTCACGAACGTCCGATTCCGCGGCTGGGCGGCGTGGCAATCTTCGCTGGCGTTGCTATCGCAATAGGATTGCAGATCGCCGGCGAGTTGCGTCTTGGATGGGGCGGAACGTTGGTTTCCGGTGGCGCCATCGAGGTCAGGACGCTCGGCGTGCTGCTGGGTATGACGATCATCTTCCTGGTTGGGCTATGGGACGACCTCGTCAACCTGTCGCCGGGGATGAAGCTCGCCGGTCAGATTCTCGCGGCAGGCGTGGTTGTCGCCTCGGGACTGCGTATCGAGTACATCGGCGACCCGCTCGGCGGGGGACTGATCGGGCTCGGACTGCTCTCGATTCCCATCACGCTGATCTACATCGTAGGCTTCACGAACGTCATCAACCTCATCGACGGGCTCGATGGTCTTGCGGCGGGGGTCAGTGCGATCGCCGCCACGAGCCTGCTCATCCTCGCGGCCCAGGGAAATCGCCTCGATGCGGCGGCCCTTGCAGCTGTAGTGATCGGTGCGTGTCTCGCGTTCCTGCGCTACAACTTCAATCCCGCATCGATTTTTATGGGCGATTCCGGCGCGCTCTTCCTCGGCTTCACGCTGGCCACCATCTCGTTGATGGGGGTGATGAAGTCGACCGCAACCATCGCGCTTGCGGTGCCGCTACTCATCATCGGCGTGCCGATATTCGATACCGCGTCGGCGATCATTCGTCGTCTGCTGCATCAGCGCCCGATTCAGGAGGCCGACAAGGGGCACATCCACCACAGGTTGCTGGGTCGCGGTTTCAACCAGAGGCAGACGGTCCTCATCATCTACGTGTGGTGCATCGCGCTTGCGGTCGGCGGCTATGCCGTCCGCTGGGCCGCGGGTCCCATCAAGGCCAGTGCGGTTGTGGCGCTGTTCGCGATTACGGGCATCATGGCCTATTGGTTGGGGCTCTTTGATGCAGTCCATGCGACCGATGATTCGCATTCCGAGTCGCCACCAGCAGTGACGGTCGACACCGAACGGACATCGAATCGAACGTAGGTTGTTACCCACCACGGGGTCATGTAATATGACCGTGCTTGCCAGCCGCAGGGCTGGCTCTCTCGCACGGAACTCGGGCGGGGGTATGTGAGGGTAAGGGACGGGGACCGGCGAAACCGTGCAACTGCGAGAACTACTAGCACTACCGGCTGTCGCAGGGACTCTCGGATTCTTCGTTGGTGCGGCCTTGATAGCGGCCACCGCGTGGAGCAGGAGACTCTCCACCTCTCCGGACGTCCAAGACGGCATCGTGCTCATGATGATCGCGATGGCTGTTGGGATGCTGGTCGCATCCGGGGTTCTCGTTGCGTACGTGCTCGTCGCTCGGGCTGGATTCATCTACTTCGGACTCGCGCTCTGCGCGGGTTTCGTGATCGGGTTCTGCGTCATCGCGTTTGGCATGATTCGTGAGTCGTACCGGGACTAGCAAGGGAGAACACGAGCGTGGAGCAATTCGGCGAAGAGATAGAGCATCTCCTACAATTCCTCGCATCTCAGGATGTCGTATCGGTCTCGAAGTTCCCCCTCTCCAACTACCTGATCTTCATGACGATCGCTATCACCATCCTGCTGATTGTCATGCTGACAGCCCGCTCGAAGGCCGCGCTCGTCCCCAAGGGGCGGTTCTACAACCTCATCGAGGCTCTCGCTGAGTTCATCCGCAATGATGTCGCGGTCGCTAACATCGGTCCCGACGGTGCGAAGTACTTTCCGTTCATCGGCACCGTATTCTTCTTCATCCTCATCAACAACCTGCTCGGTACGATTCCTGGCTTCAAGCCTGGCACCGGCACCATGGGCGTCACAGTCGCACTTGCGCTGACCACGTTCGTCGTGTTCAACGCCGCAGGGATGAAGAAGAAAGGCGCCGCCGGTTACTGGGTCGGTCTCGTGCCCCACGGAGTCCCCGGCATTCTGTATCCGATCATCTGGATCATCGAGCTCATCTCACTGCTCATCCGGCCGCTCACGCTCTCGATTCGTCTATTCGCCAACATGTATGCCGGGCACATCGTTCTCGGCATCTTCTCGATTCTGACCTCCATTGCCATCGAGCAGATCATGGCTGGACTTCTTCACGGAGAGGGAGTCGCGATGGTCGCGGTCGGCGGCATCTCCGCCGTTGCGTGGATGGCGCTTCTGACGGCGCTCTACCTGTTGGAGATCGGCGTCGCGGTGCTTCAGGCTTACATTTTCACGCTCCTCACAACGGTCTACATCTCTCTTGCGGTGAGCGAGCACTAAATCGGTTTCTGTCCGGCAATTGCGCCGGCTGAAGTTGCAGGGCGGCCTCGGTGTGAGGCCCACCACAACCAAGGAGGACGAAAGTGGAGTTTCTCGGAATTGGTCTCATGTACGGTCTCGCTGTCATCGGCGCCGCGCTCGCCATCGCGATGATTGCAAAGGGTACGACCGAGGCAATGGCTCGCCAGCCTGAGGTTGCCGGCAAGGTTCAGACGATCTTCTTCGTTGGCGCTGGTATGGCTGAGGCGCTCGGCATCCTCGGCTTCGTCATGGCAATCCTGCTCTGGACCAAGATCGCCGGCTAGTTCACTTCACTAGGCCGAATCGGAGGTACCAGGCGTGGAACTGCTCATACCAAAGATGACAGAACTGATTCCAGCGTTGGTTTCGTTCCTGATCATCCTGCTTATCGCCATGAAGTTTGTGTGGCCCCCCATAACCAACATGCTCGACGAGCGCGCGGTCAATATCCGCGAGTCGTTGGAGCGCGCCGAGGCCGCAAGAGTCGAGGCTGAACGCCTGTTGGAGGAGTACCGCCACACCATGGCGGAGGCTCGCAAAGAGGCCGGCACAATCCTGCAGCAGGCCAAGCAGGCTGCTGAGACGACGCGCTCCGAGGCTTCGGCCAAGGCCGTCATCGAGTATGACGCTTTGCTCGTGAAGGCCCGGGAAGCGATCGAGGGCGAGAAGCGTGCTGCCATCGCCGAGCTGCAGCAGTCCGTTGCAGACATCTCGGTCGCAGTAGCCGGAAGGCTCATCGGCTCGGAGCTCAGCAAGGATGATCACCTCAAGGTGATCGAGAAGTACGTGAGTGAGGCAGGGAGCCTCAATGCGAACTAGCAGGGCACTTACGAAGCAGATTGTCGCCACCTACGCCGGCGTGCTCTTCGACGCCGCCGCGGCTGACGACGCTGTTGACGACGTGTACTCGCAGCTCGACGCGGCGGTTCGGCTCGTTCGCAGCCATGCGCCCCTGCGCGACGCGATGGCCGATGAGACCGTCTCGGGAGCAGTTCGTTCCGACCAGTCTCGCAAGGTGTTCGCGGGGCTGAATCCGGCCCTCGTGGAGACTCTGGCCGTCATGGCGGATCGTGGAGAGTTCGCGTTGTTGTCGAGCCTCCTTGAGGAGTACAACAGCACCGCAGAGGAAAAGCGCGGCATCGTCGCGGTCGACGTGACCACCGCCGTTGCGCTTTCCGACGCACTTCGCGAGACAATCAGCAACAAGCTCGCCGCAGATCTGGGTAAGGGCGTTGTCCTTCGCGAGAAGGTCGACCCCGCCATCATCGGCGGCATCGTCTTTAGTGCCCACGGGCAGAGGGTCGACGCGAGTATCGCGTCGCAGCTCGAGAACGCCCGTATGGTGCTCTCGACCGCACATACTGGAGGTGAAGCGTAAATGGCGGACATTACCGCCAGTAACATCGATGCGGTCCTGCGGTCACAGCTGGACGCAATCAGCACAAGCGTTGAGTCTCGTGAGGTCGGAACCGTTGCGCAGGTCGGCGACGGTATCGCTCGCGTTGAGGGTCTTCGCGGCGCCATGGCAGGCGAACTTCTCGAGTTTGAGACCACCGATGGCTCCAAGGTCATGGGTCTGGCGCTCAACCTCGACGAGCGTGAGGTCGGCGCGGTTCTCCTCGGCGATTTCGTCAAGGTCAAGGAGAACGACACCGTCCGTACCACCGGTCACATCGTCCAGGTTCCGGCGGGCGAGCAGTTCCTCGGCCGCATCGTCGGACCACTGGGCAACCCGCTTGACGGCAAGGGCCCGATCAAGGCCGACGGTTACCGCAACGTTGAGCACAAGGCCATCGGCGTCGTCGAGCGTCAGCCGGTCACCGAGCCGATGCAGACCGGCATCATGGCCATCGACGGCATGGTCCCGATCGGTCGTGGTCAGCGCGAGCTGATCATCGGCGACCGTCAGACCGGCAAGACGGCCATCGCGATCGACACGATCATCAACCAGAAGGGCAAGGGCGTCATCTGCGTGTACGTCGCCATTGGCCAGAAGGCGTCGACCGTGGCT
>JBBRWO010000006.1:0-38438 GCA_038249135.1 Coriobacteriia bacterium | reverse complement strand
TATGGATACGGTCCGCCGGCACGCCGATCCCAGGCAGAATCTCTTCCATCGCATCCATGAGCGGCGTGGGGCCGCAGATGAAGTACTGGAAGCGCCGGTAGAGCTGCGGCGGCAGGTACTGCGCCAGGATGTCGGCGGTGACAAAACCGCGTTCGCCGGTCCAGCCATCTGCCGCGCGTACGAGCACCGTTACGAGCGTGAGGTTGGTCATGCGCTCGGCCATGCCCGCGAGCTCATCGGCGAACGTGAGGTCGTCGGCATCGTTGGCGCCGTGGAAGACGAAGACCGGCCGCACATCGCTGCGCGTCTCGAGGGCCTGCAGCATGGAGTAGAGCGGCGTGATGCCCACGCCACCGCCGATGAGGACGTAGCCCGCGCCCTCCTCGCGGTCGATCGTGAACGTGCCGTACGGGCCGTCGATCCAGGCGCGAGCTCCCGGTTCGATCCGCGGAACGACCTCGCTCGACCAGTCGCCCAGTTGCTTGATCGTGAATGCGACGGTGCCGTCGGCGTTGGGGATGTCGCCATTGGAGCTGAAGGAGATGGGGTGTTGGCTCGAGGTGAGCGGCGTGCGGCCGAACCCGATCCAGCCAAACTGGCCCGGCTCGAAGGTGAAGCCGTCGTGGCCCACCGGGCGCAGCACCACGGTGCTCGCCTGTCCGAGCTCTCGGCGGTTCTCGACGACCTCCCACGGGTGGCTCAATTGGGAGAGTGGTCTGACCATGCGGTAGCGCACGAACATGCTCACGAAGGATACGAGGTAGACGATCCACAGTGCGCGCATCACCGGCAACGCGGTCAAGCGTCCGATACCCAACACGTGCGCGGCCGCGAAGCCGATGAGTGCGAGCGAAAGGAGACCGTGCGTCGTCTGCCAGATCTCGTAGGACAGGTTGAGTCGACGTCGGAACACGGACAGTCCGACGACCGCCAGCGCCAGCCCGAACGCGACCAAACCTACCGTTACCGGCCATGGCGCACTATGCGCGGGCATGAGCAGGCCGACGTTGTATGCGCGGTCGGCGACCAAGAGCATGGGATGCGCTGCGGCGAACGCCATCGAGGCGATGCCGATCTGGCGGTGGAACTGGAGCAGCGAGTCGAGTCCAAACGCGCCGGCGACTCCGCCAAAGCGCGAGACCAGAGCGAGTTCAGTGGCCATGAGCGCCAACGCGATGTAACCGCTCGCGGCGGCGAGGTGCACGAGCGGACCGGACGCCTGGCGCGCATCGAAGAAGACCGCACCCGCGATGAGCGGAAACAGGATGATGAGCATGTACAACCCGAACCACAGCACGCCTCGTGCGATCAGCCGCATGCCTCGCCGCCTTGCGATGTCAGATGGCCGTCGATTAGACCCTCTCCTCCTGGGCGTGACCGACTATGACGCCACGAGCGTGTTGGCGAAGATCATCCACGCGAGCAGTGACTTGGCCGTCAGGCTGAGCAGGATGTAGCTCGACTCGCCAAAGAGGTAGCTGCGCCACGGGCCGACCTTCTTGTACTGCAGGACCATGTTGATCGCGAACGAGTTGAAGAACACGAACAGGATCACAAAGATCCAGTACACGAATGTAGGCGGATTCGCGGCGGTACCCGGGCTCCACAGGTAGATTCCGACACCGACCCACGGCGCCAGTCCGACGACGCAGCCAAACACGAACGAGATCCAGTTGGTGTTGCCGGGCTCCTCGTACTTCTCCATCAGCAGCCCGAACAAGTTCATGGCCGCGTTCGCGCCGAAGATGGCGATCAGGGCGGCAACATCGAAGAGACCGGTGAGCATCGCGATGAGGATCACCATGAGCGAAGAGCTGAACGAGTACTCGATCCAGCGCGCGTAGTTCCTGTTGATCTTCAGGTTCCTGACGTACCAAGGGAACACCCCGGGCGCCGAGACCGTGAAGTGGGCGGCTGCAGACATGAACAGGAACGCGGCGACCGCCCACCCCACGGGTACTTCGAACAGCGTAGTGGGTGCGGGAGGCGGCGTGCCGGGAGGGCCCGCGAGGAAGGTAGCCGTGACCGGGAGCGCAAAGCTGTTCGCGAGTGCCACCACGATCACACCCTGTGCAGCGTGGAAGAACCCCATCACGATGTTGTAGAGCCTGATGCGTCCGAAGTTCGGTTCCTTGCCGGACATGGCTGCCCCCATTTCTGTCATGCGCGCGATGCTCTCTCTGGAAACTGTACCCAATCGTAATGCGGCCTGTACGTAGGGGTCGCGGAACGCGAGGGTCGGGGTGGTGACGCCGTTGGCTCGCAGTGCTGAGAGTTCCGCTTCGAGTTCGTCAGTGGACCCGCGTGCGGCGATCGTCCGCTCGTAGAGCTTGCCGTCCATCTTGGCGCGTAGCGTGCGCTTGCTCCATCCCTCGTGCGCGCAAAGTGCTAGGTAGAAGTGTCGCTTGGGGGTCCGCTTCACGCTTCTGGCGCGGACAACAACAGAACAGGTCAGCAAGTGGCTCTCACCACTGCTGACCTGCGCGTTTCTGTGGTGCCCCCTAGACGATTCGAACGTCCGACACCAGGTTTAGGAAACCTGTGCTCTATCCCCTGAGCTAAGGGGGCGGGTAGTGCGTTTGCGCTGTTCAGAGCCGGTCTTGCGATTGCGGTGATCGTCGCTTGGTGTCCTATTGAGACGGCGCTGCTACTGCGAATAACTCGCCGGCTACCTAACGGGCACATCGTATTCTAGCGCACGGCACCCGAATGCATGCAGCCACCCACGGACTCATCGGTGGGCCTCGACCCGGTGGCGCACGTTTGGAGCGCCGCTGGCGCTCAACGTGGTCCTGACGTTCCCGGCCACCTTCTTCATCGTCATCGTGGGCGGGTTCGTCCTGTGGTTCGTCGACGGCATGGTGCAGTTCGTTCGCGGCGACGTGGCGGGGTAGATGTGTCCGCTCGATTCGGCTGGATCATCCCAATCGGATAGCCCGTGAGCACCCCCGTGCAACAAGCGGCTACAAACTTCTTACCGTGCTGAAACCACCTCTCGGTCTTCTCGGCTGATACTCGTGCGACGCGCGAGGCGTGCGAGGCGATCGGTCGGAGGTGTCAGGTGAGAGCGAACGATGCATGGGCGCGGGTGATCGAGAGGCTCGACTTCGCGTTCCAGCCCATCGTGAACGTGCATACCGGTGCCTGCTACGGCTACGAGGCCCTGCTTCGCGGTGCCCAAGAGGCCGGGTTCGCCACGATTCACAGCCTCTTCGATGCGGCGCATGCTGACCTGCAGCTACACCGCGTGGACCTCGACCTGCGCGAGATGGCCGTGAGCAAGTTCGCCAGGATTGCCCACCACCGGCACAGCAAACTGTTCTTCAACATGGACGGCCGAGTCCTGCAAATGCCCGACTACGAGCAGGGCCACACCAGCGAGATGCTCGCGTCGCACGGCCTCGCGCCCGGCACCATGTGCTTCGAGATCTCCGAGCAGCATGACGTGACCTCCTCAGACACGGTGAGCGAGATCCTGGGCAAGTATCGGGCGCAGGGTTTCAACATCGCGCTCGACGACTACGGGTGCGGTTACTCGGGATTGCAGCTGCTCTACCAAGCCGAGCCGGACTTCATCAAGATCGATCGCTTCTTCATCGACGGCATCGCCTCGGATCCGCGCAAAAGGCTCTTCGTCTCCAACGTCATTGCGATGGCGCATCTGCTGGGCATCGCGGTCATCTGCGAGGGCATCGAGTCGCCCGAGGAGCTGCGCATCTGCCGAGAAGTGGGCTGCGACTTCGTGCAGGGCTATCTGGTGCAGCGGCCCACCACCAACGTCGGCGCGCTGCTTTCGGCGTACCCCGCGGTGCTGGACTCGCTGCCGGAGCGCCGGTCTGCGACCGAGCCGGGGCACGGCACGCTGGTCGAGCGGATGGACGTGCTCGACACGGTCTCGGCGTCCGGGACGATGCTAGAGGTCCTTGAACGCTTTCGGGCGTCGCAGGACGCGATGTTCTGGGTCGTGGTCGACGACCGAGGCGAGCCCGTCGGCGTGCTCCGCGAGCGCCAGATCCGCCGCTACGTGTTCTCGCCCTACGGCTGGGCGTTGCTCGCGGGTGGCGAGCCGGAGGCGCTGGCGCCCTACATCTCCAAGTGCCCCGTCGCCGACGTTCACACCCCGGTCGAGCGACTCGCCGACATGTTCGCGTTTGGGGATCACAGCGAGGAAGGCGTAATCCTGACCGACAACGGTATCTACGCCGGATTCGTGCGCGCAGCCGAAATTCTTAAGGCCATGCACGAGCGCGACGTCGAGCTGGCCCGCGACCAGAACCCGCTGACGGGCCTGCCCGGCAACAACCGCATCGGCGAGTACATCCGCGAGTCGCTGGCTGACGAACGTCGCGGCTTTGGCTTCATTTACTTCGATTTCGACCACTTCAAGGCGTTCAACGACACCTACGGTTTTCGCCGAGGAGACCGCGCCATCCGTCTGTTCGCCGACATCCTCAAGCAGGTTGCCCAGATGGATGGCTTCTTCGTGGGGCACGTTGGGGGCGACGACTTCTTCGCCGGTATCGAGATCCCGCACCACGGATTCGATGAGCTGGTGATGAGGGTCTCAGACATCATGGACCGCTTTAGGTTCGACGCTATGTCGCTGCGCGAGGCCGATGAGGCCGCGCGCGGACTTCGCGCCACGCACGACAGGATCGCAGCGCACAGCGAGCCAGCTTTGGGTGTCTCGGCGGCGCTGGTGCATGTGCCGCAGGGCCGCAGCGGTGTCTCGGCGGACGGGCTCGGTGCGTTGATTGCGACGCTCAAATCCTCGGCGAAGCGCTCACCGACCCACATCGCCACACTCGACTACGACGGTACCGCCGACGAGGTCTTCCCCGACCAGCGGCAGTCCGAATTGGGCGCGCCGGTCCGCTGAGCCTCCGAATGTGTCAGATTCCCCCCAGGCACAGTCTCGGCAGGGTACGCTGGTCTGGTCTGGATACACAGGGGAGGAGCGAGTCACGTGAGCGCGTTTAAGGCGACGTCGGATGTGTTGCGCGACACCTACACGCGGTGGCGCACGGACGGTGCACCACAGATTGCCGCGGCCTTGACCTACTACGCGTTCCTCTCGCTCGCTCCGATGCTCGTCGTGCTCGTCGCCGTTCTTGGGCGCTACCTAGGCCAAGCTGCTGTCGCCGAGCAGATCTTCACGCAGGCGTACGCATTGGGCGGCCCGATGGGGGAGCAGTTGGCGCGTAATCTCATCGCGTCGACTGGATCGAGCACGCTCAGTTTCGCCGCGCCCACGGTAGCGCTGCTAATCGCGTTTTCCGGAGCGATGCAGATGTTCCGCCAACTGCGCATCGCGTTCGATCGCATGTGGGATATCCCGCCCGAGGAACAGCCTGAGGGCGGCCTCTGGGTGCAGATCAAATGGAGCCTCTCGGCGTTGGGCAAGACGAACCTAGCGGCGTTCATGATCGTGCTCGCGGTGGGCGGACTACTTCTCGTGTCGCTGCTGCTGTCCGGTGTTGTGGCCGTGGCGGCTCACTGGATTGCGCCACTAATCGGCATAGACACGCCATCCTTGAGCGTGTTTGAAACGCTGCTCTCGGCGGCGTTGGTGACCCTGTTGTTCGCAATCATCTATCGGTATCTGCCGCGCACCTCGATTGCGTGGAGAGATGTCTGGGTGGGTGCGACGATGACCTCCGCGCTGTTTTTGCTCGGCAGGTTGCTGCTTGGGGTGTACTTCACGTATGCGAGTCCCGGGTCACTGTACGGTGCGGCCGGCTCTGTCGTTGCGCTGCTGATATGGGTGAACGTGTCGATGCAACTGGTCTTGTACGGCGCCGAGTTCACACACGTGTGGACGTATGCGCACGGTTCGCGCGCGCCGAAGAGCACCGGCTGACGGTTCTTGCCCGGGTGGCGATTGGGCATCGATTTCGATGGGGAGGGGTCGGGAATGCCGCTCATTCTCGCTTTGGATCAGGGAACGACCAGCTCGCGTGCGATCGTCTTCGATGAGACCGGCGCCAAGCTGTCGCAGGCGCAGATTCCCCTGCCGCAGATCTTTCCCCAGGCCGGCTGGGTCGAGCACGACCCCGAGGTGCTCTGGAGCCAGCAGCTAGAGGTCGCGCTTGCGGCGATCGCCGGGGCCGGAATCTCCGCAAGCGACCTGTCCGCTGTGGGCGTCACCAACCAGCGCGAGACCGTCGTCATCTGGGACCGCGTGACCGGTGTGCCGATCCACAACGCCATCGTCTGGCAGGATCGCCGCACGTCCGAGGCGTGCGATGCCCTCGTGGCGGCCGGCCACGACGACTTAGTCCGCGAGCGCACGGGGCTCGGGATCGACCCGTACTTCTCGGCGAGCAAGATTGGGTGGATGCTCGACAACGTCGACGGTGCGCGCGAACGTGCCGAGGCGGGCGAGCTGGCCGTCGGGACGATCGACTCGTGGCTGATCTGGAAGCTCACCGACGGCGCGGTGCACGTCACTGACTCCACCAACGCCTCGCGCACGCAGCTGCTGAACCTTTCGACCGGCGCCTGGGACGAGGAGCTGGCGGCGATTTTCCGCGTGCCCCTGTCGCTGATGGCTCGTGTGGCGCGGTCGTCGGAGGTGGTCGGGACGACGTCGGCCGACGTGCTGGGTGCGGCGGTGCCGATCGCCTCGGCGTGCGGAGACCAGCAGGCGGCGCTGGTGGGCAATGGCGGGTTCTCGGCGGGTGACGCCAAGGCGACGTTTGGGACCGGCATCTTCGCGCTGATGCACACGGGCAGCGAACGCTCGCACTCGCGCACGCTCGCGGCCACACTTGCCGCGCAGACGGGGCCGGAGCTGCAGTACGCGCTCGAGGGCTCGATCTTCATGGGCGGCGCCGTGATCCAGTGGCTGGTCGAGGGCCTCGAGCTCGCCGACTCGCCGCAGGCCGTCCAGGCGCTCGCCGAGAGCGTGCCGGACAGCAACGGCGTCGTCTTCGTGCCCGCGCTCACGGGCATGGGCGCACCCGAGTGGGATCCTTACGCGCGCGGCGCCATCTTCGGCCTCACGCGTGGGGCGAAGGCCGCGCACATCGCGCGCGCGGGTTTGGAAGCAATCCCGCTGCAGGTCGCCGACCTCATCGGCGCCATGGCGGCCGACTCGGGCTACTCGATCCCGGAGCTACGCGTGGACGGCGGCGTCACCGTCAACGAGCTGGTCATGCAGACGCTCGCCGATGTGCTGAGCATCCCCGTCGACCGCGCGCTGGTCGCGGAATCGACCGCGCTCGGAGCGGCATACCTCGCAGGACTCGCGGTCGGCGTGTTCAGCGGCCCCGAAGACCTGCCGGTGCTCCGTGGCGTGAGCAAGACCTTCACCCCCGACCCTGCCGACGAGGTGCGGCTCGCCGATCTCCGCATTCGCTGGGCCGAGGCGGTCAAGCGCTCCAAGCGGTGGGAGCACCAGTAGCCGGGTTTCTCGGCGCGTGTTGAATCCGTGGAGGGTGAGCAGGCGCGACTCGACACCGCTGCAGGCGGGAACACTCTCTACGCACGGAACACGAAGTTCCGTCGTAAAGAGGAGTTGAGCTCCATGGGATATGGAAGCGGATACGGCGGCGGAGGCTACGGCGGCATGATGGGCAGTGGCGGCGGATGGTTCGTCGGGCTACTCGGACTCTTGTTCGTAGCGCTGTTCATCGTAGGAATCGTCGTGCTGATCATCTGGGCCGTCCGCGCATCAGGCGGTCACGGTTCCGGCCACAATCCAGGTCACGGCTCGGCAATGCCGCATGTGCCGCCCGTCTATGGCGCCACGACCTCGGCGGCAGCGCACGATGAGGCGGTGGCGATTGCCAAGCGGCGTCTGGCTAGCGGAGAGATCACACCCGAGCAGTACGCCGAGATAATGAAGCACCTCGCGAACTAGTTCACGATTGCAACCACATCGCCGTCGGAACCGCGCGGGCACTCGGTCCGCACCAGTTCACTGCGTTATCACCGCCGTGGCACGCTCATTGCGTAGTGTCGGCCAGCATCTCCACGAATTCGGAGCTTCCATGCGGACAGAGCTCGTGAGCAGAAGACTGGGCGTGTCGATTCTTGTGATCGGCATGCTTGCAATCACGCTGACGTTGGTCTGCTCGGAAGGCATTCACGCGCCTCTCTCTGGTTCGATGGATGGAAACTGCGTCGCAATGAGCCACTCGGGTCTCACTTCGGGAGCGCTTGGCTCCGACACCGCGCAGACGCTCGTCACCCAGCTGATGGTTCTCGCTTTTGGATTAGCCGCATCGGTCGCCATCTTCGACTCTCCTGTGAGGCTCGCTCTGGTGATCGCCACGCCCAGCCCACCGCCTGATCCTAGCTTTGGACGACTCCGCATCTAGAATCCTTCATCTGTCATCGGCTCTTCGCCGATGACGCGCTCCCGCGGTCTCGGCCATCCGGCCGGCTGCGGTCTGACTCGCGCTTTCGGCAAGAGGTCTTGCCGGCAAGGATGAAAGGTCGTGGCGATGCCCACATTCAACTTCGACGTCAAGAAACTCGTCATCTGGCTCGCGATCCTCCCCGTGGTGATCGTTGTCGGAGCGATGGCGTTCAGTCCTAAGGGCGCGGTCGCTCCGGTTGTACCGGCTGCCCCCGTAGCGGCTCAGGGTGTGGCTCCTGCCGCTCCGACGCCCAATACACCCGTGCTCAAGCCGACGGCGCTGCCCGTGATGTATGAGTTCTTCACGGGTTGGTGACCATCGTGCAAAAAGATGAAGCCTGTGGTCGACAGGCTAAAGCAGAAGTACCAAGGCAAAATCGAGTTCAAGCTGTATGACGTTGACAACGACGCAGAGGGTAGCCGGCTCATGCAGCAATTTGGCGCGAAGTACGTCCCGACATTCGTGTTGGTGAACCGCGACGGGACGGTGTCACGGTTGAAGGTCGGCGAGATGCCGGAATCCGAACTCGCGGCAGCGCTCGATGCATTGAAGTAGTCGCACTTCGCCGAGAACCACACCCTGAACCCACCGAGTACGGAGGACCCAATGTCCAAGAAGAAGCATTCATCCCCCAAGAGTTCCCCGAAGGCCGCTCCCAGGCAGGCCGACACCGCAGGACGCAACAAGATGCTTGTCATGGTCGGGCTGATCGCGGCAGTGTTCGTGGTGGCGACGGTCGCGGCAAACGTGGCTCGCCCCAAGAGCGCCGGTATTGACGGCAAGCCGATCGCCGCCGGTACTGCGGAGCAGGGTGGCATCGGCGTGCCGCCAACCATCCCGGCGGAGGAGCAGAAGTACCTCGGCCGCCTTCTCCCCGCAAACTACCAGGCACCAACCGTGCAACCCGTCACTTACGGCGGCACGACACAGATGACGGACGTTTTGGCCGACTCAACGGGCGCACAGGTCACTGTCCCGCTCGCCGACCTCACCACGGACAAGATCGTGTACTTCGAGTATGCCAAGCAGGGCGGCGATTCGGTTCCGATGGTCGCCTACGTGAGGCCGTCCGGGAAGTTGTTCGTTGGCGTGAGCTACTGCATCCCCTGCAAGGGCAAGCGGCAGTTCGTCGACGCCGATGGCACTCTGACGTGCAGCAGCTGCGGAACGAAGCGCGATCTTGAGACCGGCGTCGGCATCAGCGGCGCGTGCAAGCTGTACCCGCTCGATGAAGTCGCCAGCAAGATTGTCGGAGACAAGCTTGTCATTGAGAAGAGCGTGCTGGACCAGTGGACTCCGCAGCCCCTCGACCGCAAGGTCGGGTAACCCGAGGACTCAATACTGGTTCGGGAGCGCGCCGCACCGTTGGCGCGCTCCCGATGACGTGCGCGTTGCCTGAGAGGCGGTCGAAGATGTACGACAAGACCCTGTTTTTGGTCGACCGTGACGCGACGGTCGGCGGCGTGGCCGCGGCGTTCTCGGACCTTGCGGCGCTTGGCGCCCATGACGTGGAGGTCCACCAGCTCGACACACCGGCTCTCGAACTGCCTCTGAAAAGAATCGCCGCTCTCGGCAGGGAATCGAAGGCGTCACTCGTTGCCGTCGGAGTGGCGAATCCGACGGCACTGCGTGAGCTCGGCGTGTCAGGTCGTGCCGCCGTCGCCGACCTCCCCCTTATCTATCTCGGCGTCAGCGCGCCGGCGGGAGAACTCCTGCCCGAGCAAAGCCGGATTCTCGGCCACGTCTTGGCGCTGGGGGACTATTCGGTTCGCTCATCCTGCGTCGCGGCCTGCCTGACTCGGATTGCCGGGGGAGGTGCGCGAGTGGTCACGCTGCTTCATACGCCCGATTCGGCGCTCGCGGCCCGGTGCGTCCGGCCCGCGGTGGGAGAACTCGGCAGGATCGATACCGATTGGGTGGATCGCCTCAAGGAGATGCTGTTCTCGGCGGGAGTCGAAGAGGTTCGATTCCTGTCTCCGGTTCCGGGGGCGGCGGGACTCCTGGAACATGACCCTGCGGTCTCACTGATTCTGGTGGGCCATACGTGCAATGCGGACATATCGGCCGCGTATGGCATGGCGGCAAGCCGTCGGATAGTCCACCGCGAGGACGCTCCGGCGCTTCTGCTCACCGCCGAGAGTTGCGCGGCGATCGGCGGCAAGCGGGGGCGCAAGCGGGGGGCCGCATAGCAGGGAGTCGTGGGTTCTGGGCGAATCGCACATCGTTGCAGCGTAAATGGTTTGAGCTGCGGAAACAGTTCGTTTACGCATATTACGCATGGTGGGAGTGCACAATGCCTACCCGTTTCGGCTCTATGATCGCTCTCCAAACCGAATGACGCCGTGATCCATCAGGTGGATGCGGCACGGACGCTGCGGCACAGCCGCACGTGAGGAGTAGCGATGAGGAGAGTGGAAACGACCCGCCATTGGCGCACCCTGAGTGCAGGAGCCGTCATGGCGATGGTGCTGATGATCGCAGTCTCCGGCTGCTCATCCAACAAGGGCGCGGCAACGGGCACAGGCGACGCCAACCCCAAGGACCGCAAACTCACGCTGGCGGCGTACTCGATTCCGGGTGCGGCTTACAAGAAGATCATCCCGGCGTTCCAGAAGTCCTGGAAGGCCACGACGGGCGAGGACGTGAGTTTCACCGAGTCTTACGGCGGCTCCGGTTCACAGGCACGGGCCGTCGCCGACGGTCTCGAGGCCGACGTCGTACATCTCGCGATGGAGCCCGACGTCACCAAGATCCAAGAGGCCGGCCTCATCGAGGCGGGCTGGCAGGATCGCACCAAGGGCAAGGGCGTCGCCACGACGAGCCTGATCGTCATCGGCGTTCGCCCGGGCAACCCCAAGGGCATCAAGACGTGGTCGGACCTCTCGGCAAAGAGCGTCGGCATCGTGACCCCCAACCCCAAGACGAGCGGTGGTGCGCAGTGGAACCTGCTCGCCGACTGGGGATCCGTCGCCTTGGCGACAAGCGGAACCGCCGGCCAGGCTTACGGCCAGGTTCGCGGTCTCTACGCCAACACGCTGGTTCTCGACAAGAACGCCCGCGATGCGTCCAACACCTTCCTCCAGAAGGGAATCGGCGACGCCGCGCTGCTGTGGGAGAGCGATGCGCTGATCGGCCAGGCTGCGGGCGAAAAGCTCGACATCGTTGTTCCCAACGACACCATCCTCGCCGAGACGGCCGCCACGGTCGTTGACGCCAACGCCAAGAATCACGGGACCGAGGACGTCGCCAAGGCCTTTGTCGAGTTCCTGTTCACGCCTGAGGCGCAGAAGGCATTCGCCGAGACGGGCCTGCGTCCGGTCGACGAGACAGTGCTCGCCCAATACTCCGACAAGTTTAAGACGCCCACCGGCAAGCTCTTCACGATCGCCGACTTTGGCGGCTGGACCAAGGTGACGCCGGAGTTCTTTGGCGACACGGGCACCTACTCGCGCATCGAGGCAGATGTGGCGAAGGGGCGTTAACGCGATATGACAGTCAGCAGCACAACAGAGGTGACCGGCGGGCGGCCCGCGACCGGCGGGCGGCTGGCGACGTTCAGTCGCCGGCACGCCTCGGCGCGTCCGCAGGGCTGGCTCTCGTGGGGGATCACGTGGGCGGTCCTCGGCGGGCTGGTCGTGCTCCCGCTGGCGGCGGTCGCGATGAAGGCGTCCGGCGCCGGCGTGAGCGGCATCGTCGCGTCGGTCACGACACCCATCGCGCTGGCGGCTCTGGCGCTGTCGTTTGGTGGCGCGCTGTTGAGTGCGGTGCTGAATACCGTGATGGGCACGGTCGTCGCCTGGGCGCTCGCTCGCTACGAGTTCGTGGGCAAGTCGATCGCCAACGCCATCGTCGACCTGCCGTTTGCCCTGCCCACCGCCGTCGCGGGCATCACGCTCTCCCTGCTGCTCAGCCCCAGAGGTTGGATTGGCGCGCTTAACCCGGCGCTCGCGCTCGCGTACAAGCCTGCAGGCGTGCTTATCGCGATGACATTCGTCTCGGTGCCGTTCGCGATCCGAGCGGTACAGCCGGTGCTGCAGGAACTCGAGGCTGACGTGGAAGAGGCGGCGGTGTTGCTCGGCGCTAGGCCGGCGCAGGTGTTTTGGAGCGTGATCTTCCCCGCGATCCGCCCAGCGATGCTGACAGGTCTGGCGTTGAGCTTCGCGCGTTCCGTGGGCGAGTTCGGGTCCGTCGTCATCATCTCGGGAAACATCCCGCTGCGCACCCTCACCGGGCCGGTGCTCATCTTCCAGCGGCTTGAGGAGTACGACACTGTGGGCGCAACCGGCATCGCTGTCGTGATGCTGATCGCGTCGCTGATCACGCTCGTGGCGATCAACCTCCTGCAGTCGAGGGGGCAAGACCATGGCTAAGCACCCGCGCACAGGCGAGGGCGTCGCCCGACCGATCATCATCACCGTCGCGGTCGGCTGGCTCGCGGTCGTCCTGGCGCTGCCGTTCGCGAGCGTCTTCATCGCAGCGTTCGCCGACGGGCTGCCCGCGTTCATCGCGGCTCTCACCACTCCGGATGCGCTGCACGCCGCGTCGCTCACGCTGCTCGCGATGGTTGTGGCGCTGGTCTTCAACCTCGTGTTCGGGATCGCCGCGGCCTACGCGGTCGAGCGCACCCGACTGCCCGGCCGCCGCATCATCGCCCTGCTGCTCGATCTGCCCATCGCTGTGTCGCCGGTGGTCGCCGGCCTCATGTTCCTGCTGCTGTTCGGTCGGCAGGGTTGGCTCGGCCCGCTGCTCGAGTCGCTGAACGTGCGGATCGTCTTCGCGCTGCCGGGCGTCCTGCTCGCCACTATCTTCGTGACGCTTCCGTTCGTCGCGAAGGAGGTCATCGGCGTGCTGCGCGAGACCGGCCCCGCCGAGGAGGAGGCCGCCGCAACGCTTGGCGCCAACCGCGTGCAGACGTTCTTCCACGTGGTGCTCCCCAACATCCGCTGGGCGGTCTTCTACGGGCTCGTACTCACGGCGGCCCGTGCACTGGGTGAGTTTGGCGCGGTGTCGGTGCTGTCGGGCAACCTCATCGGTTCCACGCAGACGCTTCCGCTCTACATCGAGCAGGTGTACTCGAACTACCAGACGACCGCCGCGTTCGCAGCAGCCGTCCCGCTCACGCTGCTCGCCGTCGCAACCATCGCGGCGCATAAGGTTCTCGCGTGGTTCAGCTCGCGCGAACGCGCCCGAGCCATCCTGGAGGAGAACTGATGAACGCACCAGCGACCCATGCGCCCACGGGTATCGAGATAGCTGGCGTCTCCCGCACGTTTGGCGGGTTCCAGGCGCTTCGCGACGTCGACCTCGAAGTCCGCCCGGGCGAGCTCATCGCGTTGCTCGGCCCGTCGGGGTCGGGCAAGACCACGCTTCTGCGCATCATCGCCGGGCTCGAGACCCACGACACCGGCAGCGTCCGCATCGCCGAGCGCGAGGCCACGGGTGTCGATGTGCGTTCGCGCGGCATAGGCTTCGTGTTCCAGCACTACGCGCTCTTCAAGCACATGACTGTGGCCGCCAACATCGGCTTCTCCCTCCGGATGCGCAACGCGCCAAAGGCTCAGATCGCCGAGAAGGTCGCCGAGCTCCTCGCGCTCTTTCGGCTCGACGGCCTGGCCGCGCGCTACCCGGACGAGCTCTCGGGCGGCCAACGGCAGCGTGTCGCGCTCGCCCGCGCGCTCGCCTCTGAGCCCGAGATCCTGCTGCTCGACGAGCCGTTCGGCGCGCTCGACGCGCGCGTGCGCCAGGAGCTGCGCCGGTGGCTGCGGCGTCTGCACGACGACATCGGTGTGACCACGGTGTTCGTCACGCACGACCAGGAGGAGGCGCTCGAGGTGGCCGACCGCGTCGTGGTCATGAACGCGGGCCGCATCGAGCAGATCGGCACGCCCGAGGAGGTCTTTGGCAACCCCGCCAACGAGTTCGTGATGACGTTCCTAGGCAACGTGAACGTGTTCCACGGTCGTGTCGAAGAGGGGTGCGTGCGTGTGGGCGGGTTGCTCGTGGATGCGGCGGGCGGTGCCGGCGAAGCCTCGAACAGAGCGGCTTCATCGGCCAAGGCGTACGTACGACCCCATGAGATCGACATCGTCACCGAGGCCGGCGACGGCCACGGCGTCCCCGCGACGGTCACGTTCGTGAACCCGGTCGGGGCGAGTGTGAAGGTGGAACTAGCGACCTCGGACGGCAGCTCGATCCTCGTCGAGCTGACGCGTGAGCGCTACGGCGAGCTGAACCTCGAGCGCAACCAGCGGGTCTACCTGCGAGCGCGAAGCGCCACGGTGTTCCCGGACTACTCAATCTAGACGGCTGAGCGAAAGGTAACGAGCGATGAACGACACACAGGCTTACGTGCAGAAATGGGACGACGCACTCGCGGGCGCCACGCCGCAGGACGTACTGCGCTGGGCCGCAGCAACGTTCCCGGGAACGGTGGCGCTGGCGAGTTCGCTCGGCGCCGAGGACCAGGTGCTGACCGCGATGATCGCCGCCGAGAAGCTTCCGATACGTGTGTTCACGCTCGATACCGGCCGGTTGTTCCCTGAGACCTACGAGCTCGTCGCCGAGACCGGTCGTAAGCTCGGCGTACCCGTGCAGGTCTACTTCCCGGACGCCGCGGAGGTGGAGGAGATGGTGCGCCTGCACGGCATCGACCTGTTCCGCGACAGCGTCGCCGCCCGAAAGAGCTGCTGCGACGTGCGCAAGGTGCGGCCGCTGCGGCGGGCGCAGGCCGGGCTCGAGGCGTGGGTGTGCGGCCTGCGCAGCGGCCAGGGCGCGACGCGCGAGCACGTGGCGGTCGTCGAGTGGGACGAGGCGGCGGGGCTCGTGAAGCTCAGCCCGCTCGCGACCTGGAGCGAGGCGCAGGTGTGGGAGTTCGTGAGCGCACACGACGTCCCCGTAAACCCGCTGCACGAGCAGGGCATGCCCAGCATCGGCTGCGCCCCGTGCACGCGAGCGGTCGAACCCGGGCAGGACCCGCGATCAGGGCGCTGGTGGTGGGAAGACGCCGAGCAGCGCGAGTGCGGCCTGCACGCACGCGGCGCCAGCGAGAAGGAGGCGTCGTGAACCAACTCGATACTCTCGAGGCCAAGAGCATCCACATCCTGCGCGAGGCGTACCGGTCGCTGGGCAGCGTGTGCATGCTGTGGTCGATCGGCAAGGACAGCACGGTCATGCTGCACCTGGCGCGCAAGGCTTTCTTTGGCCACGTGCCGTTTCCGCTGGTGCACGTGGACACATCGTTCAAGGTGCCCGAGATGATCGAGTACCGCGACCGGCTCGCGCTGGAGTGGCGCCTCAACCTCGTGGTGGGCCAGAACGCCGAGGCGCTCACCGTCAAGCGCACGTACCCGGACGGCGCCGTCGACCGCCTCACCTGTTGCCGCGAGCTGAAGGCCGAGGCGCTCAAGCACACGCTGTCGGGTGAGTGGCCGCGACTGCGCATGGACCATGCGCTGGGCCGTCTCGTCCCCGACGAGAATACCGAGCCCTACACCGGCGTCATTGTGGGCGTTCGGGCGGACGAAGAGGGTTCCCGCAGCAAGGAGCGGTACTTCTCGCCGCGCGACGCCGAGAACGACTGGAACGTCGACGACCAGCCGCCGGAGCTGTGGCGCTACTTCAAGACCGACTTCGAGCCGGGCACGCATGTGCGCGTCCATCCGCTGCTCGACTGGACCGAACTCAACGTGTGGGAATACATCGAGCGCGAGGACATCCCCGTGACCGGGCTGTACTTCGACCGCGGAGAGGGCGTCCGCTACCGCTCGCTCGGGTGCATGCCCTGCACCACGCCGGTGCAGTCGACCGCGACCAACGTGGCCCAGATCATCGCCGAGCTGCGTAGCGGCAAGTTCGCCAACATCGCCGAGCGAAGCGGCCGGGCACAAGACAAGGACGATGGCGGCGGACTCGAGTCGCTGCGACGAGAGGGATACATGTGAGCCAGCTGACCCCACAATCCGAGGCCGTCGAGCTCGAGCGCATGGATGTGGTCGTTGTCGGCCACGTGGACCACGGCAAGAGCACCGTCATCGGCAGGCTCATGGCCGACACCGGCTCTCTGCCCGAGGGCAAGCTCGACCAGGTTCGCGCGATGTGCGCAGCCAAGGCGCGCCCGTTCGAGTACGCGTTCCTGCTCGACGCGCTCAAAAACGAGCAGGCGCAAGGCATCACCATCGACACGGCCCGCTGCTTCTTCAAGACCGACAAGCGCCACTACATCATCCACGACGCCCCCGGCCACATCGAGTTTCTCAAGAACATGATCACCGGAGCCTCGCGCGCTCAGGCTGCGCTGCTCGTGATCGACGCGCAGGAAGGCGTGCAGGAGAACTCGAAGCGGCACGGCTACATCCTGTCGATGCTCGGCATCCGACAGGTCGCCGTGCTCGTGAACAAGATGGACCTGCTCGGCTGGGACGAGGCGGGGTTCGATGCCGTTACCGCCGAGTACGCCGAGTTTCTAGGCAGGGTGGGCGTCAAGCCGACGCGTTTCATCCCCATCAGCGCCCGCGACGGCGTCAATATCGTGACGCGCGGCGCCGAGGCCAGCTGGTACGACGGCCCCACGGTGCTCGAGCAGGTGGAGTCGTTCCGCAGCCTCGACGACGACCTCGACCGCCCGTTTCGCATGCCGCTCCAGGACGTCTATAAGTTCACCGAGGAGGGCGACGATCGCCGCATCTTCGCCGGCACGGTGGAGAGCGGCCGGGTGCGGCCGGGTGACGGCGTCGTGTTCCTGCCGTCGGGCAAGCGCTCGACCGTGCGTGCGGTAGAGGTGCTGCAAGGTGACGCCCCCGCCGAGGCGTCCGCCGGCCAGGCCACGGGTTTCACGCTCGACACGCAGGTGTACGCCAAGCCGGGCGAACTCATCGTGCGCGAGGGCGAGCGGCTGCCGGAGATCTCCACGCGCCTGCGTGCGAACGTGTTCTGGATGGGCGTCGCGCCGCTCGTGAAGGGCCGCCGCTACACCCTGCGCATCGGAACCGCGAAGGTGCCCGTCGAGCTCGAGGATGTGCTGAGCGTGCTCGACGCCTCCGAGCTCAGGTCGGTCGCCGGCGCCGAGCAGGTCGCCCGCCACGACCTCGCCGAGATCGTGCTGCGCACGGTCCGCCCGGTCACCTTCGACGCCGCCGATTCCCTCGAGGGCACCGCGCGCTTCGTGATCTCGAGCGGCTACGACATCGCCGGCTGCGGCATCGCGCTTGAAGCGCTCTCCTCGGCGGACACCGGCGCCCAAGGCGAGCGGCCGTTCGCCGCCGGCCTCGTCTCCACCGACGAGCGGGCAAAGCGCTATCGCCACGGCGGCAAGGCTGTCGTGTTCGTGGGTGCCTCGGCGGACGGCGCTCTCGATGCCGCCGCGCAGCTTGAACGACGGCTGTTCGATCTGCACGCGCACTCATACTTCCTGGGTGCCACCGACCTCGCGGGGCAGACCGACGTGCTCGCGCGCGACGAGCGCCTCGTACAGCTGGGGCAGATCGCGTGGGCGATGGCCGACGCGGGTGTCGTGCTCGTGACAGCGCTCGACGACGTCGACCGATTCGATCTGGATCGCCTGCGCAGACTCGCTGCACCCCACGAGCTCTTCGTGATCGGCCTGGGCGAGATCGCCACGGAGATCGGCGCCGATCTCGCGCTGCCAGCGTCCGTTTCACTCGCCGAGGCGATCGACCAGTCCCTGCGCGCCCTGACCGCTGTGGGCGTGCTCGCCGACTACGAGATATAGGAGACGACCGATGGCCAGCGACCGCGACCGCGCACGACCCGCAGCCACTGATCGCGTCAGCACCGGCATGTACCCGCTCCTGCTCGACCTCGCCGGCCGAGACGTGCTCGTGGTCGGCGGCGGCTTTGTGGCTGAGCGTCGCGTCGCGGGTCTGCTCGACGCGGGCGCACGCGTGAAGCTCGTCGCGCCGACGGCGACCGACGCGCTGGCGCGGCTGACACTCGACCGCCGCATCGAGTGGGCTGCTCGCGGGTTCGAGCCGGGCGACGTCATCGCCCGCACACTCGTCTTCACGGCGACCGGCGTGCTGGAGGTCGACACCGCCGTCGCCGAGGAGGCCCGCGCTCGCGGCATCTTCGTCAACAGCGCCGACGACAACGAACGCTGCGACTTCCACGTGCCAGCCGTCGCCCGCCGAGGAGACATCGTCATCGCGGTGGGAACCGGCGGCGCGGCGCCAGCACTCGCGGCGAGGCTGCGCGACCGCTTCGCTGGGTCGCTGGGGCCGGAGTGGGCGCGGCTAGTAACGCTGCTTGGGCAGATGCGCGACCTCGCACGTGAGCGCATACCCGACCACCGCGAACGAGCGACCGCCCTCATGCGAGCTGCAGGTGACTCCGCATTGCTTGCGCGGCTGGCGCGCGGCGAAGAGGTGTCGGCGACCGAGGCACTCAGCCGTGCGCGGGCTGTTGCCGTACCCGCAGGACAGGCGACACCTCTGCCGGCAGTTGCGTTCGTCAGTCTGGTCGGGGCCGGACCCGGAGCGCCGGACCTGCTGACCGCACGCGCGCGCGATCGTATCGCCACGGCCGACGTCATCGTCTACGACGACCTCGTCGACCGCTCCGTGCTGGACGCCGCACGGCCCGAGGCCGAGCTGATCTACTCGGGCAAGCGCGGGTGGCAGACCGGCGAGGGGCGGCCCGGACCGGAGCTGCTCGTGCAGCGCGCGCTCGAGGCCGGCGGCAAGCGTGTCGTGCGGCTCAAGGGCGGCGATCCGAACGTCTTCGGCCGCAGCACCGACGAGATCGCCGTGCTCGAGGAGGCCGGCGTCCCCTATGAGATCGTGCCCGGCATCACGGCCGCTCTTGCCGCAGCCGCGGCGGCACACATCCCACTCACGCAACGCGGTGTCGCAGGAAGCCTGACGCTCGCGACCGGAGTTGCGATGGCGGCGCGGAGCGAGGCGGGCGCGAGCGGCGAGGCGAGCGGCAGCTCATCGGCCCCCGTGGACGATCAGCCCACGCCAGCCGATATCGCCTCGCTCGTCCGCGCGGGCAGCACCGTGGCCGTATACATGAGCCTGCGCGTGCTGCCGCAGATCGCCGACGCGCTGCTGGCGGCGGGTGTATCGGTGGATCTGCCGGTGGCGGTGGTCGGATCGGCGTCGCTACCGGGCGAGATCGTCGTCAAGGCGCGGCTGGCCGACATCGCGTTGCGCGTCACCACGGCGGGCGTTGCTTCGCCAGCTATAGCAATCCTCGGAGAGGTCGCGAAGTGAGCAGGAATTCCACGAGTGCCCATGTGAACAGTGCGATTTCCCTTTGAACCAGACCATCCCTTGCTCACACCGTTTTGCACGGCGCGTGAGCCGAAGAGCCCGCCGCGGCTCACACTGGAGGAAGTAATGGACGAGAGCACACTCAAAGCCGGCGGCTTCGTGAAGCTTCGCCAGAAGGACCGCTGGGCACTCCGCGTACGGATCCCAAACGGAGATGTCTCGGCGGACTCTCTCGGCGCCCTCGTCGATCTCGCCCAGCGTTTTGGCGACGGGGAGATCCACCTGAGCGTCCGCCAGTCGATCGAGCTGCGCGGCGTGCGACTCGAGCAGTTCGCGGAGGTGCAGGCGGCGCTGACCGAGATCGGCTTCGGTCCCGGCGTCACCGGTCCGCGAGCGCGCAACACGGTCGCGTGCCCGGGCTCGGCCACCTGCAAGCGGGGCTTGAGCGAGACGGTCGGGCTTGCCGACCTGCTCTCGGCGCGCCTGTACGCGCGCGATGGGCTGCCGCACAAGTTCAAGACCGCCGTGTCGGGTTGCCCCGCGTCGTGCGCGAAGCCTCAGGCCAGCGACATCGGTTTTCTGGGCGCCGTGGAGCCGATCTTCGACGAGGTCGAGGGCGACTGCATCTCATGCGGCATCTGCGCGCGCGTGTGTCCGGCGGGCGCCATCTCGCTCGACGACGACGGCCGCCCGGTCATAGACCTGTCCAAGTGCGAGCGTGACGGCGAGTGCGTCTCGGCGTGTCCGACTAGTGCGATCCAGGCGAACAAGCGTGGGTGGCGCATCTTCCTGGGCGGGAACTTCGGGCGGCATCCCGTGCTCGCCTACGAGGTGGGCGGTATCGTGGACACCGCCGAGGCGGTCGAGGTCGCAGAGCGCGCGCTGACGGCGTTCGTGCGACACGCGCAGGGTCGTGAGCGCGTGCGGGTGGTCGTGGACCGTGTGGGCCTCGACGAGTTCCTCAAGGAGGTCTTGTGAAGGCGGTCAGATCATAGTCGCCCGTCTCGCGAGACCAGATGCCACGGCTGCCTGTTCCCCACGTCTCCCACCTCGAAGCCATTGAACTGCTGCTCCGCCCGGCTCGGCGGGCATAGCCTTGTCACGACGTGGGTATACTCCCCATAGTATCGGGGCCTGATTCGGGTCTCGTGGAGTGCTCGGAGGTGGACTCATGAAACGGATCCTGGGCCCCGTGATCGGTGTGACGCTGGTGGTCGTCGGCCTCACGGGGATGGCGATTGTCGGGGCGATGCAGCCCCTAGGCCAAATTGTCGGTGATGCAGGAGGATCGTACTCGGCGAGCGAGGTCGTGGCCGCCAACGGAGTCGATTCCATGTTCATCCGCGAGATGATTCCCCACCACGATGACGCGATTGAGATGGCCGACCTGGCGCTCACCCGTGCCGAGCATCCAGAGCTCAAGCAGCTCGCCGAGCAGATCAAGCGAAATCAAACCGCCGAGAACGGGCAGATGCGAGGCTGGTATCGGACATGGTTCGATTCCGACGTGCCGACGGGATCCTCGGGCAGGATGGGTGGCGGAATGATGGGCGGCGGCATGATGGGCGGCGGGTCGATGAGCCTTGATGAATTGGGCGACTCTACGCCTTTCGACAAGGCGTTCATCGAGCAGATGATTCCTCATCACCAGACAGGAATCATGATGGCGCGCATGGCTGGAAACGCTGCCGCTACTTCCGAGATACGTGATCTGGCGGGGTCGATCATCGACTCACAGAGTCGAGAGATCGAGCAAATGCAGCAGTGGTATCAGGAGTGGTACGGGCGGTGAGTGCCCAGTCACCGTCGCGGCTCTCAACCAGTGGGGAATACTCCTCACGTGCGGGATGATCGGTGCCCGCTTGTTTTAGGGAGATGGGTTACATGATGGGATACGGACGCGGATACGGTGCTGACGGCTACGGCAACATGATGGGCGGAGGCAGTTGGTTCGGCGGAGTGGCGATGCTCGCGTTTGGTGCGTTGGTCATTGTCGGCATCGTGGTGCTGATCATCTGGGCGGTGCGGGCTTCGGCCGGTCACGGGTCGGGCCACCACGCAGCCAGTCCACCCGTCTCGCACGGGCAGGGCTATTCGTCGGCAAGCCAAGGGCACGACGAGGCCGTGACGATCACCAAGAGGCGCCTGGCCAGCGGGGAGATCACACCCGAACAGTACGCCGAGATCATAAAGCACCTCGGCGCTTAGCACGGTGGAGTCTCACTCGCCCGATGCACACGATACCCACGCCGCCGGGCGTCACGCCGGGCACTCGGTAGCCGACTTCCGGCGGCGGTTCTGGATCAGTCTCGCGCTGACGGTGCCGGTCATCCTGCTCTCGCAGGGATTGCCGTGGGCACCAGAAGCGCGCGTGCTCGATGTCCCGGGCGCTGACTGGATCCTCTTCGCGCTGTCCACCGTCCTGTATGTGTACGGCGGCATGCCGTTCCTCAAGGGCATCGTGCGCGAACTGCGCGAACGTCGTCCGGGCATGATGACACTCGTCGCCGTCGCAATCAGCGTCGCGTACTTCTATAGCAGCGCGACGGTGTTCGGCCTCGAAGGTATGCCGTTCTTCTGGGAGCTCGCCACACTGATCGACATCATGCTTCTCGGCCATTGGATCGAAATGCGCTCCGTGGGCGAGGCGTCAAAGGCGCTTGAGTCGCTCGCACGACTCATGCCGTCCGAGGCGCATCGTCGGCTCCCCGACGGCACCACCGAGGAGATTGCGCTCGAGCAGTTGCAGCCGGGCGATGTCGTGATCGTGCGGCCGGGCGAGAAAGTGCCCGCCGATGGTGACGTGATCGAAGGTTCGTCGTCAGTCGATGAGTCGATGCTCACCGGCGAGTCGGTGCCGGTGTCCAAGGGCGTGGGCGATCCCGTCATCGGCGGAGCGGTCAACGGCGAGGGCGCGCTGGCCGTCACCGTCGCGCGCACCGGCGCCGAGTCGTTCCTCGCCCAAGTGGTCGATCTTGTCCGAGAGGCGCAGGAGTCCAAGTCCAAGACACAGGACCTCGCCGACCGTGCGGCCATGTGGCTGACGTTCGTCGCACTCGGCGGCGGAGCGCTCACGTTCGCGGTCTGGCTGGCCATCGGCGAGCAGCTCGCGTTCGCGATGGAGCGTGCCGTGACCGTCATGGTGATCGCGTGCCCGCATGCGCTTGGCTTGGCGATTCCGTTGGTGGTCGCGGTGTCCACAGCGCGCGGCGCGAGCAGCGGCCTCCTGGTCCGCAACCGCATGGCGTTCGAGACCGCGCGTGGCCTCCAGGCGGTCATCTTCGATAAGACCGGCACGCTCACCCTCGGCCACTTCGGCATCGCCGATGTGGTGCTCTTCGGCGACGTCAGCCGAGACGACATGATCGCCATGGCCGGGTCCGTCGAGGAGCTGTCCGAGCACCCCATCGCCCGCGCCATCGCAGCCGAGGCGCCAACCAAGTCCGCCGTCACCGACTTCGCCGCGATTCCCGGCAAGGGCGCGCGGGGCATCGTCGATGGCCGAGAAGTCGCCGTGGTCAGTCCCGGCTACCTCGCGGAGAACAACATCGCGCTGCCGACCGACACCGAGGGCCTCTCGGCTGGTGGGCGCACGGTGGTGTACGTGTTGCGCGACGGCGTGCCCGTAGGCGCGATCGCGCTGGCCGATGTCGTGCGTCCCGAGTCGATCGAGGCCGTCCGTCGCCTCAAGGAGATGGGCATCGAGACCATCATGCTCACCGGTGACAGCCGCGCGGTTGCGGAGCGAGTCGCCGCTGAGCTGGGCATCGACCGCTTCTTCGCTGAGGTCCTCCCCGCCGAGAAAGCCGCGACCATCCAGTTGGTCCGCTCGGAGGGCAAGGTCGTCGCCATGGTGGGCGACGGCGTGAACGATGCTCCGGCGCTCGCCACGGCAGACGTCGGAATCGCGATCGGTGCAGGTACCGACGTGGCCGTTGCCACCGCCGACATCGTGCTGGTGCGCAGCAATCCCGCAGACGTCGTGGCGATCATCGGTCTCGCGCGTGCGACCTACGGCAAGATGATCCAGAACCTCATCTGGGCGACCGGCTACAACGTTATCGCGATTCCGCTGGCCGCTGGCGTGCTCGCGGCTTTCGGCATCTTGCTCAGTCCGGCGGTCGGTGGAGTGTTCATGTCGGCATCGACGATCATCGTGGCGATCAACGCGCGGACGCTTCGGGTGCGGTAGCGCACCATATGTATGCGCTTCGCACTCTTGCTCACGGCAAGAATCGGCACGATAGTTGCGTTACCTCGTCCAACCGCGTTGATTCAGGAAGGAACACGTGCCGGCTCGTATCGACATTCGCAGGTTTTCGCTGACCATGGCAATCGTTGTGGCGATGATCGCTATCGCCCTTCCGTTGTGTCAGGCGCTTGTCTGCGATATGGGCGTGGCAACGATGACTCACACCCCCGGAATCGGCTTCGCTCCTGCGTGCGATCTCGGAGCTATGACCGCGACCGCTCCGGCCGGCGTTGTGCCGCCTGGTTCGCAGTCGCTCATCTTCGCCCTTGCGATGCTTATCGTCGTGGCACTCATGGTCGTTTCACCGCCGCGTCAGATGCGCTTTATGCGCTCCGTGGCTGAGGACCCTCCCGATCCGCCTGAAGATCCGCGCGGGGTCCGCCTCATCATTTAGATTTTCCTCGTGACCGTACCGCGGTAGCGCCCTTTGGCGCGCCCGGACGGCTTGACGTACGCCCGTTCTCGGTGTGCGCCCTGTCCCCCCTTTCACGAGGAGAACTCACTGTGTTGGCACTCTTTGTATCCATGCTCACGCTGGGGCTCGTCACGAGCATCCACTGCGTGTCGATGTGTGGCCCGATGGTCGTCACCTACGCTGTCAAAGGCGAAGAGGGCGGACCATGGCACCGCAAGCTGATCCCCAACCTTGCCTATCAGGCTGCAAAGATCACGAGCTATGTGATCGTCGGTCTTGCGCTGGGCGCGATCGGCTCGGCATTCAATATCGATGGCGTGCGCCCCTACATAATGCTGCTCGCCGGTGGCTTCATGATCATCATGGGCCTCGGCATGACCGGCAAGTTCCCCTGGGCCGCTCGGCTTACCCCGCGCCCGCCCAAGTTCCTGATGAAGGCGCTCTCCAACACGCGTCGCAAGGCTAACGCCGACGCCGCTGCCGGAGAAAGCTCGCTGGCCACGCCGATCAGCTTCGGTCTCCTCACGGGCTTGATGCCGTGTGCTCCGCTCATGGCCGCGCAGCTCGCTGCGGCAGGCACCGGAAGCGTTCTGGGCGGCGGCTTGGCGATGCTGGCCTTCGGACTCGGCACCGCTCCGCTGATGCTGGTGTTCGGTACCGCGTCGAGCCTGCTGCCGGCGAATCTCAAGCATCGGCTGATGTCTGTGCTCGCGATCGTCGTCATCGTGTTTGGTGGCGTGTACGTGAACCGTGCAGCGATGCGTCTCGGCTCGCCGGTTACCTTCAACACCATCAAGCAGGCTGTTCTCGGCACGCCCCCCACCACGGTCGCGTCAAACGACAACTACCAGACCGGCGCCGACGGTGTCGTCGAGGTTCCACTGACCATCGAGAACGTGAAGTTCTCACCCGCGAACCTCTCGATTCCCGCCGACAAGCCCGTGCGGCTCGTCGTGAACCGCAAGGAAGACAACGCGTGCTCCGATCAGCTCTCGATTCCGCAGCTAGGCATAACGGTCGATCTCAAGCCCAACGCGATCACCACCGTCGATCTGCCTGCTACCGGGGCCGGTCAATACACGCTGACCTGCGGTATGGGCATGATGGCCGGTCAACTGACGGTCGGAGGCGCCGCTGCTGGTTCAGCCGGTGCCCCGTCGCCCATGCCGTGGCTGGTTCTGACGCTCGCTGCTGCCGGCGGCATCCTCTACCTGGGACGCGGCCTGAGCACGACACCTCGGACAGCCCCTGTGCGTGCCGAGGCAGTTGAGCAGCGCTCCAAGACGCGCGCAACAGCGCCCAGACGCATCGCCGGCCTCACCCCACAGCAGGTCATCGTGAGCGCAGGCCTTATCGGCTTCGCGCTCATCGTGGGCGTGGCAATGGGCGGTGGTCTCGGCGGCTGACGACTTTCGCTCCGACACATGAATCCAACTTTGTTTGAAAGGACCACCTGACATGAACACCATCAAGCTCAAGACCAACGGAATGCACTGCCCGTCCTGCTCGATGCTCATCGAGATGAACGTGTCCGAGCTTCCCGGCGTCGACTCCGTTCGCGCCTCGCACGCCGACGGTCTGACCACCGTCACGTTCGACCCCACCGCGGTCAGCGCGGACAAGATCGCCGATGAGGTCCGTGCCGCCGGCTACGAAGCCGAAGTCCTGGCGTAATCGCCATCACCAGAAAGAGGTACCTGATATGACGACCAAGAAGACACCCGCCAAGGCGACGCCCGCCAAGACACCCGCCAAGACGACGCCCACCAAGACGACGCCGACCAAGACGACCGCCAAGTCGGCCGAAGTGAGCCATGCGACATCCAGCCCCAAGCCGGTTCGTGACGCAGGCGCCCATCCCGCCCCGAAGGCACCGCAGGGTTCGAATGCCACGCGCTACGCGATGATCGCGGTCCTTGCAGTCGTCGCCTTCTTTGGCGCGTACCGATTCGCCTCGGCGAGCAGCCAGCAGGGCATCCCCGGCGGCGTGACGCAGGCTGTCGGCGGGCTGCTTCCCGCGGCCGGGGCGGCCGGCGGTGCCGGCGGCGGTTGCTGTGGTGGCGGTGGAGCCCCGATCGAGGGTGCAGCCACGGAGGCCGGCGGCGTGCAGAAGATCGCCGTGGACCTGTCCAGCGGCAGCTACAACCCCAACGTCATCAAGCTGAAGGCCGGCGTTCCGACCGAGATAACCTTCGGTCAGAGCAGCGGATGCACCGCGCAGGTCCAGTCGAGCGACCTCGGGTTCGCCGAGGATCTCACCTCCGGACCCAAGACCGTGAAGATCGGCGCCTTGGAGCCCGGCACGTACAACTTCGCATGCGGCATGAACATGGTCACCGGCCAGATCGTCGTCGAGTAGAGCGTGAAGGAGGATCCAAAGATGAGTCAACTCACCACCATCAAAGAGGTCTACCGAATAGACGCGAGCGGCTTTGAGTGTCGTTCCGTTGCAGCCCTTGCGACGCTGAACGTGCTCGAGATCGATGGCGTCGAGGCAGTGACGATCGGCCAGGACGGCCGCATCGTCGCAGTCTCCTCGGCCGACCGTGACCTGCACGACGCGCTCGTCAGCGCTGCAGTGCTGTCCGGCCTCGACCCGAGCGCCGTCACCGTCGCCGATCTCGACCGCATCTTCGACCCCTCGCCGCTCACGCTGGCCGAGGCCGAGGCGCTCGGGCTCGTCGAGCCGCCAAAGGAGCCGTTCCGCGCTCGAGTCGAGAGCGTGCAGCGCGTGTACGTGTACGTCACCGACGGCTACGACCCCGACACGATCATCATCGAGGCGGGCGTCCCGGCAGAGATCGAGTTCTCGGAGGGCCACGGCTGTCTCGGCCGCATCGTCTTCGAGAGCCTCGGCATTGAAGCGGATCTTGAGAACGGCGGAGCGGTCGTCAAGCTGCCCGCGCTCGAGCCCGGCACCTACGGTTTCCGATGCGGCATGGACATGGTCCATGGCACGCTCATCGCGGAATAGGGGAGAACAGTGAACCTGACAACTACCAAACAGGTATACCGCATCGGGGTCCAGGGTATGGACTGCGCTGCGTGCGAGCAGTTGCTGCTCAAGCGGATCGGCAAGATATCCGGCATCTCGGCGTCGTTCGCCGATGCCCAGGCCGGCACGCTGACCATCCTCGCCGAGCCGGATGTGTCGGCAGAGGCGCTGACCCAGGCCATCGTGGCATCCGGGTTCGTCCCCGTGGGTCTGAGCGCCACCGCGCCGCTGGTACCGGTCATCGACCTCTCGCCGACCGAGCAGCTGCTCGGCGTCGAGGAGTCTGTCTCCGCGTGCCCCGTGCCCGCTCTCGCCGACATTCCCGTCGCCGAGGCGGCCTCCATCGCAGTCGAACCTCCCGTCGTTCCCGTTGCACCTGTCGCCTATTCGGCAGCTCGCAGTGCTACGTTCGCCGTCGGTGGCATGACGTGCTCGTCGTGCGCCGCGGTCATCGAGAAGGTGCTGACCAAGGCCCCGGGCATCAACACGGCGGTCGTGAACCTCGCCACCGAGAAGCTCGCGGTCAGTTACGATCCGGACGTCGCTGACGTCGCCGGAATCGTGACGAACGTGAAGGCGGCCGGTTACACCGCGACCGAGCTCGCAGCGCCGTCGGCCACCAAGGCGGTCGCGGGCCACGTGTCGCTCGGCCTCATCGGCATGACGTGCTCGTCGTGCTCTGCGGTCATCGAGAAGACCCTCATCAAGGTGCCCGGCGTCTCCAAGGCGACCGTGAACCTCGCAACCAACACCGGTACGGTGGACTTCGACCCGACGGTCGTCGGCGTCGATGAGCTCATCACCGCCGTGAAGGGCGCGGGCTACGACGCAGTCATCAAGGTCGACAAGATCCCCGGTGCTGCCGACAAGGTCGACGTGCAGGCGATCGCGCAGGCCAAGGCGCTCAAGCACGAGCGCAGCCTCTTCGCTTTCGCTCTCGCGATGTCGATTCCCGCGCTCCTCGTCTCCATGATTCCGCCGTTCATGACCACCATCCCGTTGTGGGTAGCCAACTTCCTTGGTAACACCGTTGGTGGCGCGTGGGACCCGATGATGGTCGCCAAGTACCTCGCTTTCGCGTTCGCAACACCTGTTCAGTTCTACGCAGGCGCTCAGTTCTACCGCGGCTTCTGGCACGCGCTGAAGCGTCGCACCGGCAACATGGACACACTGATCGCCATCGGTACCTCGGCGGCGTACTTCTACAGCCTCGCAGCGACCTTCGTTCCCTCGCTCGAGTCGCAGCCGGTCTTCTACGAGACCGCGGCGTTGCTCATCACGTTCGTGCTCCTCGGCAAGTTGCTTGAGGCTAGCGCCAAGGGCAAGACGTCTGATGCCATCAAGAAGCTCATGGGTCTGGCCGCCAAGACCGCACGCGTCGTGCGTGGCGGACTCGAGATCGACATCCCGGTCGAGGAAGTCGTCGCAGGTGACGTCATCATCGTCCGTCCGGGCGAGAAGGTCCCGGTCGACGGCGTGCTGGTCGATGGCTCCTCGGCGGTGGACGAGTCCATGCTCACGGGCGAGTCGATCCCCGTCGAGAAGAACGTCGGCGACCACGTCATCGGCGCGACCATGAACAAGCTGGGTAGCTTCAAGTTCCGCGCCACCAAGGTCGGTGCCGACACGGCTCTCGCGCAGATCGTGCGCCTGGTCGAGGACGCGCAGGGCTCCAAGGCTCCGGTGCAGCGTTTCGCCGACAGCATCTCCGCTGTCTTCGTCCCCGCTGTTGTCGCAGCCTCGTTCATCACGTTCCTCGTATGGATCTTCGCGGTTCCGGCATTCGTCGATCCCGCGTTCTACGCATCCGTCACCCCGTTCGTGAAGGCGCTGCTCGCAGCGACCTCCGTTATCGTCATCGCGTGCCCCTGCGCGCTGGGTCTCGCCACTCCGACGGCCATCATGGTCGGCACCGGTAAGGGCGCCGAGAACGGCATCCTCATCAAGAGCGGCGACGCTCTCGAGACCGCCTACAAGATCAAGGCGATCGTGTTCGACAAGACCGGCACGCTCACCCACGGCAAGCCCATCGTGACCGAGTACGAGGCCTTCACCGGCTTCGACCGCTCCGAGTTCTACCGCCTGGCCGCCGCTCTGGAGAAGTCCTCCGAACACCCGCTGGCCGAGGCGATCGTCAACTACGCGAACCAGAACAGCATGGCTCTAGGCGAGGTCACCGGCTTCGAGGCCATCCCCGGCCACGGCGTCGAAGGTATCGTCGAAGGTCGCCGAGTAGCCCTCGGAAACCGCAGGCTCATGGTCCGCGAGAGTGTCGACGTCTCCGCTTACTCGGCACGTATCGAGCAGCTGGAAGGCGAAGGCAAGACCGTCATGCTCACCGCCATCGACGGTGCGGCCGCCGGCCTCATCGCCGTGGCCGATACGCTCAAGGACAACAGCAAGGAAGCCGTCGCTCGCCTGGGCAAAATGGGCGTCGAGGTCTTCATGATCACCGGCGACAACCGCCGCACCGCCGAGGCAATCGCCTCACAGGCCGGCATCGCACCTGATCACGTGCTCGCCGAGGTCCTCCCCGAGAACAAGGCCGAAGAGGTCGCGAAGCTGCAGGCCAAGGGCCTTATCACGGCGATGGTCGGAGACGGCATCAACGACACGCCGGCGCTCGCCAAGGCCGACGTGGGTATCGCCATGGGTGGCGGAACGGACGTCGCCATGGAGACCGGCGGCATCGTGCTTATGAAGAACGACCTGCGTGACGTCGTCACGGCGATCGAGCTCTCCAAGCGCACCATGCGCAAGATCCACCAGAACTTCTTCTGGGCGCTCGGCTACAACACGCTCGGTATCCCGATCGCCGCACTCGGCCTGCTCCGTCCGGAGCTCGCGGGTGCCGCGATGGCGCTCTCCAGCGTCAGCGTCGTCCTGTCCTCGCTCACGCTGCGCCGCTTCAAGCCCAGCCTGCGCAACGCGCCCGCGAAGGCCGCGTAACTCCACCCCTCCGATTACCACGTGAAGAAGGTGACACACCACATGCCATACGCAATCGAAAGGTCCGACGATCGCATGCAAGAGGACTCCGCGGCACGCATCGCACGCCGCATCGATCGTGACCTGCAGCTCCGAGCTCGGAGGCGTCGTGCGGCCATGATCGCGGCCGCGACAGCAACGGGAGTTGTTCTGTTGGTCGCGAGCCTTTCGGTTGCGATGGCACGCGGCCGTGACGCCCGCTCCGACGAAGGTTCAAAGCGGCAGGCGTCTGCGATAGCGACTGCGACCGTTGCGGCGTCGTCAGAGTCCACAGTGAAGACGGGGGAGGCACCGACATCGTCGGTCCCTACGACCCCGCCGGCCACGGCGCCTACGGCAAAACCGCCGGTGCAGAAGGCTGTGCCGAAGCCGGCGACCCCGCCGGCCAAAACGGTCCCGGCCAAGAAGGCACCGATCGCCGCATCTGGCTCGAACATTCTCGTCCAGAAGTGCGCGGGTAGCGGATGCCATTCCACTTCAGAAGTCTCTGGAGGTGGCCTGGATGTCCAGTCTGCAGAAGGAGCCATCCAGGCGATGACTGACGGCGGATACGTGAACCTGTCATCGGCCGAACGCGCGGCGGTCATCGCCGCACTGACACGAAAGTAACCAATTCAGGTGCGTGACGGTCCAATCGGACCGTCACGCACCACTGAAAGAAGAGGAAGCAACGATGAACACACCAACAAAAGTGATCGTGGGCGCAGGAGCATCGCTGGTGTTTGCAGCCGCGGTCGCCATCGGCGTGTACGCGCTGTACGGACCCTCCTCGGCCAACGCAAAGGAGAAGCCGGCCAGCATGGAACTCCCGAAAGTCTGGGGTTACGTGACCGGCGAAGAGTCCGGCCAGATCGACGTCGCCGACCAGATCGACGCTGACACGCTTGTCGTCAAGCGCGTGAAGGCTCCGACTGATGCCTGGATCGTCGTGCACCTTGACGACAACGGCATGCCCGGCGAGCGAGTGGGCGTCGAGCACATCTCCAAGGGTGTCAGCCGCGACGTTGAGGTGACACTCAAGGGCGTCACTTCCGAGAAGGTCATCGTCGCCGTCCACGCCGACAAGGGCGAAGCCGACGAGTTCGAGTTCTACATGGAAGACAAGCTCGGGAGCCCCGATCGTCCGTTCTTCGTGAACAACAAGGAGCTGGCCAAGGTCGTCACCGTCCGCGAGTTTGGCGTGAAGGCCCAGAACGGGGAGGCCTCCATCGAGGTTGCCGACCAGCCGGGCGCGACCGACCGAATCACCGTCGACAAGGCAGTCGCTCCGACCGCCGCTTGGATCGTCGTGCACCTGAACGACGACGGCATGCCCGGCAAGCGCGTTGGCTACGCCGCGATTCCTGCCGGCGAGAACCGCAACGTCGTGATCACACTCAACTCCGGCGTCGACCTCGGTGACTCCCTGTTGGTCGCCGTCCACGCCGACCGCGGTGTCCTCGGCACGCTCGAGTTCAACATGAAGGACAAGCTCAACAGCCCCGACCAGCCATTCTTCGTGAGCGGGTCAGAAGTGGCCACTAAGGTGACCATCAAGTAGTCGCAAGACCGATGGCGGTTGCCGTAGGCGCGAGGCGCAATTTCCTCGGTCTGCGGCAACCGCCTTTCGCTTCGCCCGCCGAGAGGAATCCCACATGAAACCGCGCCGAATCGCACCTGCGTTCCTCGCCCTGCTGCTGCTTGGGGGTACCGCGGCGCTGCTGGGAGGCTGCGCCAAGGCCGCCGCGCCGGCGGCCCGGCCCATCGCCCCCGCGGTCGCCCCTGCCGCCGTGCCTACGCTCCAGCTGGTCGCTCCCGCCGAAGGCGCTACCGTCGACGCCGGTACCGTGAATATCTCGGTGACGACCACCGGGCTCAAGTTCGTGATGCCGAGCAACACCATCGCGCCTGGCGAGGGACACGTACACTTCACTCTTGATGACCGGCCCTTCGAGATGAGCACCACCCCCGACTTCGCCTTCGATGACGTCGTCGCGGGTCCGCATACGCTCACTGCGGAGCTCGTGCAGAACGACACCACGCCCTTCTCCCCACCGGTCAAGCAACAAGTGACCTTCACCGTCAAATGAGCGCCCGCCAGTCTCGGCAGCGTTCAGAGGGGCGGGGATACCAGGAGCCGCGGCAGCGTTCCACGAGGCGCGCAGACCAGCGGACCGCCACGGTGTCGCAGATCGAACACGACATGCAGTTGGCTGACTGCCGACACGAGCGTGGTCGCCGAGCGGTCATGATTGCTGCCGGTATGGCCGTCGTGGGGGCGGCTCTGCTGGTCGGCGGCGTCACCGTCTTCGGTAAGCCTGCACCCGCACCCGCGCCCGCGCCCGCACCCGCACCCGCAGCCGCACCCGCGCCCGCACCCGCGGCTGCGCCTGCGGCTGCGGCTCAGCCAGCGCCCAAGGCGACCCCGAAGGCGACCCCCAGGCCGACCGCAGCTGCGTCCCAGCATCTGCGCATCGCCATTGGAGGATCCGGTTACGAGCCGCCTCGGCTGACCGCGTCCACGGGCTCACCGATCACGCTGACAGTGGGCCAGGGCGATGGGTGCGCTGCCGGCTTCCTGATGCCGCAGCTTGGCATCGACGCCGATAACTCTCAGGGCGACGTGACCCTGAAGCTCGGCAAACTCAAGGCAGGCACCTACCGCTTCACATGCGCGATGGAGATGGTCGAAGGCCAGCTGATCGTGCGCTAGCTCACCGCATCCACGCACAAAGCCCCGACTCTCTTCTCGGAGAGCCGGGGCTTTGTCGTGTTCCGGGTAGGGGAACTCCCTAGGATGCGTGACCGATCGCTACTGCTTCTTGGCGGCCTTGGCCTCGCCGGTGGTGGCGTTCACGTCGATCGTCGTCGGCGCAGGACCCTGCGGATCGAACGAGATGCTCCATACGAACGGATCGATCGTCGTCGAGCTTGCTGCGGACTTGGGGATGTAGGTCACGAATCCCATCGCCCACGGGGTTTTGTCGGTGACCTTCTTGTCGCTCTTGAGAGCGGCCGCGAGTGCCTTATCGCTGTCAATCTTCCAGTCGGTCGACGCGGGAATGAGTTTCCATTCCGCCTCATCCATGCCGGCGGAGCCGTAGGGCTGGGTCGCGGTGACCTTGCCCTTCTCGACGGTGACGGCGACAATCGTGCCGTCCTTGGGCGAACCGAACAGGTACTGCCACACGGGGGTGGTGGTGGCGGTGACCACGTTGGCAGTCTGGACCAACAGGAGCTTCGCATCCGGCGCGGTCGTGGACAGCGAGGACTTCGCTATCTCGACGTTGTCCATCGCGGTGTTGCCGGCGGCGGCCTTGTCGGCGGTCTTGTTACAGCCGATAAGCGCTACTGAAAGGGCGAGCGCAAGCGCGAGTACCAGTGCGCCACGGGTGACACGGGCGGTCGAAAGGTGATTCATGAGCAGGCTCGCTTTCGTCGTTTCCTTGGCGTGCGCGCGTCGCGCACCTCAAACATGGTACCCCCTCTTGCGCTTCGCGTGTGTGCTCACTCTGTGTGGGGCTGTCCAGCCGGGCGAAACGCCCGGCATTGGACTCGTCATCTTTGCGAGAATCAAGTAGTCGTACGCTTTCAATCAACGGGGTGAAACAAAGAGCGCCGCGCACCCCCGAGGGCACGCGGCGCTGTCGTACTCAGGAAGATGTCCGGCCTAGAAGGCGACGATCGCGGTCTTGAAGGCGTTCAGGCTCGCGGTGCTGGACTCGATCCTCCAGTCACGCTCCTTGTTCGCGTTGAACCAGGTGACGCCGATGATCCGGGGGTACGTGGTCGGGATGACCTTGAACATGTTCGTGATCCAGGCGGCCTTGTCGCCGCCGGTCGTTCCACAGCCGGTCTCGGCGATGAAGATCGGCTTGGTGGCCGAGAGGGCTGCAACGGTCTTGTACGCCGGGCCCATGACGCTGGAGAATGTGCGCCACGTCGCGGTCGTCGTACCAAAGTTGTAGCCGTCAAGCGCGATGTAGTCCACGTAGCTCTCGCCGGGCCAATACATGCCGATGGCATTCGCGGTCGTGTTGGGAACGCTGTCGGCGTTAGGGCTCCAGACGAACTTCACGTTGGTCGCGCCGGCGGTGGTGAAGATGGCGCGCATGTGGCGCCAGGCTGCGATGAAGTCGGCGGGAGTGTTGCCAGCGGCGGTTCCGGCCCAGGGGTACCAGTTGCCGTTCATCTCGTGGAACGGGCGCAGCCATACGGGCTTGCCGAAGTTCTTGGCGTTGGTCGCGTACTTGATCAGGTAGGCGTCCATCGAGCCGTTGGCGATCTGCTTGTAGCTGCCACCGCTCATGCCGGTGCCGACCGCCGGGTTCTGGAACTCGAGCGTGACCAGCGGGATGCTCCCGTGACTGGAGATCGCCGAGGACTGGACCTCGGTGAAGCCCTGCGAGGTGTTCTGGAAGAAGTTGCGGACTGCGAACTTCTGACCAGTAATTCCCTCGAGTGTGGTGAGGTTGGTCAGGTTCTCGGCGGCGCCCGTCACGTACGTTCCGACCCAACGATCGGTGACCGTTGCGGTCGGCGGCGACGCGATCGTGGTAGTGGTGGTGAGCGTGCTAGCGATGATAGTGGGGCTGGGCAGCGCGCGGGAAATCTTGACTCGGCGCGCGATGGCGGTTCGGCGAGTAGCGGCGGTGGTAGCGGCGGATGCGGTTGCTGCCGGAACCAGCAGCAGTGGGGCTACAAGCGCGCCGACCAGCAGCGACGAGACTCCCAGGGACATAAACGAATTGAGCTTCACGATCCTCACCCTTCGGTAACCTGGCTGTCTCAACTGGTGAGACCCTTGGCTTTGCGTCCCCGCCTCGCGGCGGGTTTGCCTTTGTCACGGGAGGGCTCAGATCGCCCAACCCAATTGTTCATCTGTCACAGTTATCGGTCAGACGGTCCGGCACTTGAGTGATTCCCATCACAAATTTTGGTCTGCGTGACGAACGGCTGACGAACGGTCGCTGTGTGGCTTCGGCGGTCAGGTGTGGGACAATCAGCGCTACGAACCACCCGAGGCAGGACGCCGTACACCGCATGAGCCCTCGCACCCATGAAACCGTATCCGGGACGCCCGATAGCGGGCGCCTCAGAACTGCGCTCACCGTGGTCACGTGGACGCTGGTCGGACTTGCGCTCAGGATCGCGAGCATCAACACGCGCGGGCTCTGGTTGGACGAGGCGATCACCGTCAAGCAGGCCAGCCGGACCTTTCTGAGGATCATCCAGAAGCTCGCGACCGGGGTACACCCGCCGCTCTACCACATCACCATGCACTTCTGGCTCAAGTACTTCGGCACGAGTGAGATTGCGCTTCGTTCGTTCTCGGTCATCGTCGGCGTGATCGCGATCCCCGTAGCCTATTGGGCCGGCAGACGCATCTACGATCGCAGGACCGGGCTGATCGCTGCGGGACTGATTGCGCTCTCACCGTTCCAGATCTGGTACTCGCAAGAAGCGAGGATGTACGCGCTGTTGTTTCTTGGCGGCCTGCTTTCAACGACGTTCTTAGTCCTCGCCGTCCGAGAGAACCGCAAGCACCTCTGGGTCGGCTACCTGGTGTTCACCACGATGGGGTTGTTCACCCACTACTTCTTCCTGTTCCTGATGATCGGGCAGATCCTCTTCTACGTGTTTGGGATCGTGTGGAACACTGAGCGCGACGCGCGACATGCCGCTACCGCTCAGGCGTCGTGGCGAAACCCCAAGGGTCTGTTCGCCGACGTGCCGACGCTCGGTCCGTGGCTACTGGTGTCGCTGGCCATGGCGCTGTTCATCGGCGTGTGGCTTGCGAACTCGGTATTCCTTCCCGCAGAGAGCGGGCCTACTGCGCTTGTGGGCTCGGTTGCTGGTTCAGGACTTGGCTACGGGCAGGAGGCACCGCGTCTGGCACTCCGGTTCAACGACGTTGCGATCGTGGTTGCCCAGATGACCGTCGGCTTCCACAGCCCTGCGGCGATGGGGTCGTTCGTCTCGCTCTGGCCGGGATTGATCTACTTCGCCTTCTTGCTCATGGGCCTGATCCGGCCGGTCAGCCGGGGGACGTGGGTGCTGCTTTTGGGTGCGGGGGGCATTTTGGTTATGTTCGCGCTCGGCCAGTGGCAGGGGCAGATTCTCGCCTCGCGCTACTTCATGGCGGTGGGGGCGCCGGCGTTCCTGCTTCTGGCACGTTTGCTCTCCAAGCTCGAACTGCGCGTCGCTCGCCCCCTGATGGCGGTGATGATCGTATGTGCGCTGGTGGCGTGGGCCGATCAGTCGTACAACCCCAACAACGCCATGACGCACGATGACCGGGCCGCGTTTCAGACCATAGTCGCGGACTACCAGCCGGGCGACGCGGTGATCTACGTTCCGTTCTATCTCGACCCCATCGCGGCGTACTACATGCCCCCGGCGATTCCCCAGTACGGGATGCCCCAGTACGGTCAGTACGACGTGCTGCGCAACTCCCAGCAACAGATTGATGCGGACACCGCCCGCATCGCGGCATCTGCCAGGCGCGTATGGGTCCTGTTGTCGTTCCAAGATATCGACCCCGTGCGCAATGACTCCCAGGCGATCCGCTACTGGTTGAAGCACAACGGCTACACCGTCGAGAAGCAGGTGTTGCTGAATCAGGTCGAGCTCTTGCTCTACGCGCCGCCCGCGGTGATCGTGCCGCCGTCGTTCTTCACCCCCACACCATCGACGTCATCGGCGGCCCCTACGAGGTCGTCGTCCGCATCCGCGACTCCTCCGGCAAGCGACCCGGGGACGGTGACCGCACCGTGAACGACAGCTATACACCCACTGAGCGACGAGCCGTCTACCTGCGCAACTGCCGGCTGCTTTCGGCCGCATGCGCGATTGCGGGGGCCTACTACCTCTGGTGGCTGATCGTCGATGCGCGGCCGGCCAATCCCTACCTCTACGCACTCCTCATCAGTGCCGAGCTGTTCAATCTCGCGCAGGCGGCAGGATTCTGGTTCACCATCTCCAACCAGCGTTGGACCGTACCGCCCGACGCGGACTTCTCGGTGACGGGGGAACGGGTCGACGCGTTCATCACCGTGTACGGCGAGCCTTACGACGTGGTCGAGCAGACGGTCCGCGCCGTCTCGGCGATTCGTCACCCGAGGCTCAGTGTCTGGGTGCTCGACGACGGGCCCGACGCCGGCATCGCCAAAATCGCCGAGCGCTACGGCGCCGCATACCTCACCCGTCCTGACCGCCGAGGAGCCAAGGCCGGCAACGTCAACCACGCGCTCAAGCTCGCCAGTGGCGACTTCGTCATCATCTTCGACGCCGACCATGCGCCGGTACCCGAGTTCCTCGAGCGCACCATGGCGTGCTTCGCCGAGGACAGGGTCGCGTTCGTGCAGACGCCGCAGTCATACCGCAACCGTTTTGACAACCGTGTGGCAGCGGGCGCTCATGAGCAGCAGGCGCTGTTCTACGGCCCGATTCTCCGCGGCAAGGATTCTGCCGGCGCCGTCTTCAGCTGCGGCACCAACGTCGTCTTCCGGCGCACGGCACTCGAGCAGATCGGCGGGCTGCCCGAGGACTCCATCACCGAGGACCTCCGTGTGTCGCTCATCCTCAAGAAGCTGCGCTGGACGTCGGTGTACGTCTCGGAGGTGCTGGCCACGGGACTCGGGCCGGTCGACGTGCGCGGCTACTTCAGCCAGCAGCTCCGCTGGGCGCGCGGCGGCCTGGAGATCCTGATGCGGCGCCTGCCCTTCTTCTCGGGCATCGGCGGCACGCGTGGGTTGCAGTATGGTCTGAGCTTTATCTACTGGTTCACGGGCATAGCGTACGCGGGCTACGTAGTGCTACCGCTGGCATTCCTGTTCTTCGGGCTTCGTCCTGTGCAGGTGCCTAACGAGTATCCGAGCCATTTCCTTCCCTACGTGTTCGTCACCCTGCTCACGATGGTTTACGCCGCCGAGTACAGCCTGACGTTCAGGGCGATATGGTTCACGCTCGCGGCGTTTCCCGTGCATATCGCGGCGCTCTTGCAGTCGGTCTTTGGGCGGGCCGCGCGATTCGTGGTGACCTCGAAGGTCGCGGGCAAGCGCAGCCTCCTGCCGGTGTGGCCGCACGTCTTGGTTCTGACCGCGCTCGTCACGGCGATTCCGTACGGGCTCGCCACACAGGGGATCACCCCGTCAGTGGTAAACAACATCGCATTCGCTTTGGGGCATATTCTCATCGTGTCCGGCTTCGTGCG
>JBBRWO010000005.1:0-43285 GCA_038249135.1 Coriobacteriia bacterium | reverse complement strand
CGCACTTCTCGGAGTCGTGTTGATCGTCTCGCCGATGCTGTTCGAGGGCTTCGGTATGTTGTTCATGACGCGCATCATGGCGCTCGTCGGCCTGTACGTGATGTTGGCCCTCGGGCTCAACATTGTTGTCGGCTTCGCCGGCCTGCTCGACCTAGGCTACATCGCGTTCTACGCGATCGGAGCATATTCCGGCGTCATCGTCGGTACCGTGGCGATCAAGTTCATGCCGGTGTGGCTCCAGCCCTACACATACTTCTTGATGATTCCGATTGCGGCGGGTTTTGCGGCGCTGGCCGGCGTCACCCTTGGCACCCCGGTGCTGCGGCTGCGCGGAGACTATCTCGCAATCGTGACCCTGGGCTTTGGGGAGATTGTGCGAATCATCATCAACAACAATGCGTTCGGAATCACCAACGGAGCGGCAGGTCTTCCCAAGGCAGGGCAGTTCCTACCGACGCCTGCCGGTCTCACATGGTTGCAGAACAACGCATTCTTCTCTCTGCCGGGACTCGGGGCCAACGGGTTCAACTTCTCCTTCTCGAGCAACCTGTATTGGTACTACGTCATCGTGGTTCTGTGCTGCCTGACCATCTTCGTGGTTCAGCGCCTCAACAACTCGCGCCTTGGTCGCTCGTGGATCGCTATGCGCGAGGACGAGGTCGCGGCCGCATCGATGGGCGTCAGCATCACGGGCGCCAAGCTCTGGGCGTTCTCGCTGGGTGCAGTCTGGGGTGGCATCGCCGGCCTCACCTTCGCGAACTTCCAGCAGTTCGTCAGCCCCGAGTCGTTTACGTTCCTTGAGTCGGTGTTCGTGGTCTGCAGCATCGTGATCGGTGGCATGGGGTCCATCCCGGGCGCCATCATCGGCGCACTGCTCATCCAAGGAACACCGGAGTTCATCCGCGGTTTTGCGGCATCGGGCATCATTCCGGGGCTGTCGGGCGAACAGGTCACGGCCATCTCCAACTACCGCAACCTGGTATTCGGCGCCGGTATGGTGCTGATGATGATCTGGAGACCACAGGGCCTCATCCCGTCCAAGCGTCGAGCCGCAGAGCTCAACGCCGACGATGACATTCTCGAAGAAGAGAACGAGTCTCTCTACGACATTCAGCACGATACCGGCCGGTTCGGCGACAGCGCGGACCAGTAAAGGGCCGGGGAGGACATACAGATGACACATCTAGTTGATGCACAAAACGTCACGATGCAGTTCGGCGGCCTGAAGGCCGTAAACGACGTCACGATGAATATCGATACCGGCGAGATCGTCGCCCTGATCGGCCCCAACGGCGCCGGCAAGACGACGTTCTTCAACATGCTCACCGGCATCTATCTTCCCACGGACGGTTCGCTCACCTTCGACGGAGTCGTCGTCGGCGGCAAGAAGCCCCACCACATTACCCGTATGGGCATCGCTCGCACATTCCAGAACATCCGTCTCTTCCAGAACATGACCGCGCTCGAGAACGTCATGGTCGGTCGGCACACGCAGTCCAAGGAAGGTGCCCTCGGCGCAGTTCTGCGCACGCCCAAGTTCAAGGCCGAGGAGAAGAAGACGCTCGAAAAGTCGTACGAATGGCTCAAGTTCGTCGGTCTGGCCAGCAAGGCCAACGAGCTCGCGAAGAACCTGCCCTACGGCGAGCAGCGGAAGCTCGAGATCGCGCGCGCTCTGGGTAGCGAGCCCAAGTTGCTGTTACTCGATGAGCCCGCGGCGGGCATGAACCCGCAGGAGAGCCAGGCGCTCAACGGTCTGGTTCGCAAGGTACGCGACCTCGACATCACGATTCTGCTCATCGAGCACGACATGAAGGTCGTCATGGACCTCGCCGACCGCATCTACGTCCTCGACTTCGGCGAGCTGATCGCTCACGGACTTCCTGCGGAGATCCAGCGCGATCCTAAGGTCATCGAGGCGTACCTCGGTAAGGGCGCGGAGGCCATGTTGGCCGAGGCGGATGCCCAGCATGCTGCGGCGAACGCATCAAAGACACCTACCGCGGCGGATTCTGATGCGCCGGTCGCCGAGAAGGGCTCCACCAATGGCTGAGACGATGCTGAAAGTCACTGACCTGCGTGCCGCCTACGGCAAGATCGAGGCGCTCAAGGGTATTTCGCTGGAGGTCCACCAAGGCGAGATCGTCACGCTGATCGGCGCCAACGGGGCCGGCAAGTCCACGACTCTTAAGACCATCTCCGGTCAGCTGGCACCCAAGGGGGGCTCGATTACCTTCGAGGGTGAGAACATCGGTGGGGTCCGCCCGCACCTGGTGACGGGCAAGGGCATCATTCAGGTTCCCGAGGGCCGCCGGATCTTCTCGCGAATGACCGTAATGGAAAACCTCGATATGGGTGCGTTCCTGCGCAAGGACAAGGAGGCCGTTAAGGCCGACCTCGACCACGTGTTCGAGTTGTTCCCGCGTCTCAAGGAGCGCGTCGCCCAGAAGGGTGGGACGCTTTCCGGCGGCGAGCAGCAGATGCTCGCGATGGGTCGTGCGCTGATGTCTAAGCCGCGCCTGTTGATGTTGGACGAGCCATCGATGGGCCTTGCGCCCGTCGTCGTCGAGACGATCTTTGAGATCATCTTGAAGCTCAATGCCGACGGCATCACCATTCTGCTCGTCGAGCAGAATGCGAACATGGCGCTGGCGATCGCAAACCGTGGGTACGTGCTCGAGACGGGCAAGATCGCCCTGTCCGGTCCCGGGCGCGAGTTGCTTGCCAACGAGGCCGTTCGCAAGGCGTATCTGGGCGAATAACACCCGACGCGCATATGACTTTGAGTAGCATGAGGCGCCTCCTTAGGGGGCGCCTCATTTGCGTCACGGGTCCGAGTCAATCGAAAGTGCGCTTTGGTTGGGCCGCTTTCGATTGATGTCAATACAGGGCGTTCTACCAGCGAAAACCTACTGGTTGAGCTAGTCACTGCTGGCGTACGCTCCTGCAGGCTGCAAACAGGCGACGGAGTTCGTCTGACAGGTATGTGAAGAGCACACGACAGGAGGAACCATGCAGGTACGTAACACACTTGCGGGTGGTGTCATGGTCGCGTTGACCGTGGCTGCACTTGCACTCACTGGCTGCGGTGGCGGCTCGAAGGCCGCGTCAGGCGACAGCGCCGTGACGACGGTCAAGATCGGTATCGGTGCACCGTTGACTGCTGGCTCGGTTGCCCAGGGTCTGGGTATCCAGCGCGGCGTCGAGCTCGCGATCAAAGAGGCAAATGCTCGCGAGGATATCAAGGCGGCTGGTCTTAAGTTCGCATCCGTTCCCGGTGATGACCAGGGTGACCCCAAGGCGGGCGTTACCGTGGCCAACACCTTCGCGTCCGACCGTTCGTTGGTGGGCGTTGTCGGCCACCTGAACTCGGGCGTCACGATTCCGGCTTCCAAGGTGTACAACCAGGCCAAGATTGCCATGGTTTCGCCTGCGGCCACCAACCCCGCCCTGACACTTCAGGGTCTCAACAACGTGTTCCGCGTCTGCACCATCGACTCGGTCCAGGGTCCCATGGGCGCTGACGCAGCTGTCGACAAGTTCGGCGCCAAAACCGTCGTTGTAGTCGACGACGGCACGCCCTACGGCGAGGGCCTTGCAGCTGAGTTCGGCAAAGAGTTCGCGGTTAAGGGCGGCAAGGTCGTCTTCAGCGAGCGCACTTCCGACAAGGACTCGGACTTCAACGCGCTCGTCACCAAGATCAAAGGCGCGAACCCTGACATGGTCTACTACGGTGGTACCTACAACGCCGGCGCGCTGCTGAGCAAGCAGCTCTTCGAGTCCGGCTACACCAAGCCCCTCATGGGCGGCGACGGGCTGTTCGACCCGCAGTACGTTGCGCTCGCGACCCCGCAGGCGGCCGAGGACGACATGGTCACATCGGTCGGCCTCCCCACCAGCGAGCTTCCCAAGGGCGTCGAGTTCAAGGCCGCCTACGAGGCTGCGTTCCCGGGCGAGGAAGTCGGCGCCTATGACGCGTACTCCTACGACGCCGCGAATGTTCTGATCGAGGCCATCCTGGCTGCTGCCAAGGACAAGGGCGCTGCTCAGGTCATCATGCCTGTCGGACGCGATGCCATCATCGCCAACGTGGCCAAGACGAGCACCGAGGGCGTCACCGGCAAGATCGAGTTCGATAAGAACGGCGACACGACCAACAAGGCGATCACCGTCTACCGTGTGGAGAAGGGCGAGTTCGTTCCCTACGTGCTCCCCACCAAGTAGCTCCAGTACCAAGGATCGTTTGCGGCGGGGTGCCCTTCGGGGTGCCCCGCCGTTACACGTTGCTACCGAGCGGAGCCGCTGCGCAAGGCGGTTCTTTCAGCCCCGGGCCTCTCGGAGGGCCGCATGCGCGAGTTCTGTGGCGCGGGCGACACGCTCGGCGGCGTCGCGGTCCGCAACCAGCAGCTCTCCAGCGATCACGCGCCACTCGCCTCCGCTCATCACTGCTCGCAGCGTGTCTCGGCCACCGGCCCTGACCACTGCGTCCGTCGGATCCTCGCCTGTGACGGCGAAGATCGCCAGGTCTGCGAACTTGCCGGCTTCAAGCGTTCCGAAGCCCGCGTCCACCCCGATCGCCTCGGCGCCGCCAAGCGTCGCGATCGCCAGCAGCGTCTCCGCTGACAGCTCGGGCTCTGCGTTGCGGAGTGCGCGTACTTCCGCGAGCAGATCCAGGTCGTGGTTGCTCGCCGAGGAGTCTGTACCGATACCCACGGGCAGTCCCAGCTCGAGGAAGGGTGCGATACGCGGCGGAGGGTTGTCGAGGTAGCGGTTGGAGCGCGGGCAGGTCACGATGCCGCGCGCGGTCCTTGCCAGAATCGTCCGATCTTCGGCGGATACGTGGCAGACGTGTACCGCCGTGGCGCCGGTCAAGGCGCGCAGACTGTCGAGGTATGCGACGGTGGACACGCCGGGAGGCGTGAAACCAAATGCCGTGCGTTCGGTCACGGCGGCGAGTGGTCCGGTGCCGTGCAGGAGAAGTTCGGTCTCGGCCACGGATTCCGCCACGTGGAGGGCGAGGGGAACGCGTAACGCGGCGGCCTTCGCGTCCACAGCGGTCAGAAGTCCCGGCCCCGACGTGTAGGGCGAGTGCGGCGACAGTCCGCATACCACGCGACTGCCGTACACGTCCGCGGTCTCGGGATAGCGCAGGCGCGCGAGGTCGTCGTCGATCTGCTCGGCGTGTATACCGAGGAGTTCCCAGTAGTAGACGCCGCCCAGGCCGGCACGCGAGGCCGATGCGACCTCTGCGGCTCCGTATGCGATGTCGCCCACGACGGTGACGCCGGCGAGCAGTGACTCCTCGGCGCCGATGACACCACTCGCCTCGTGATCCTCGATCTCCCACGGCTTCAACGCGGCGACCAGCGAAGGTAGCCACTCGGCGAAGGGGGCGGGCGGGACCACACCGGCGAGCGCGGTGAGAGTGAGATGGGTGTGCGCGTTCACGAGCCCCGGGGTCAGCACACAGCCCGCGAAGTGATCGCGAGGGGCGTCCGCCGGAATCGCCGTCTCGAGCTCAGCACGCGGGCCCACGGCGACGATGCGGTCGCCATCGACCAGCACGGCGCCGTGGGGAATCGCGGGCGCGCAGACAGGGAGGACCCACTCGGCTGAGATGAGGCGCATGGCGCTGGAACTCGTGCGCATCAGTAGCGATGCATCCGCATCATCTGGACCGTGCGGCGCCAAGCGAGTCGGATGGTGCCGACTTCGAGCCAGTACACCACGTAGGTCAGCCGCTTCATCACGATGGCGAACCAGCCGCTGACCGGTAGCCAGAACATCCAGCCGACACCCCAGCGCGGCCCGACGCTAACGAACTCGCCGTGCTGATGCGGCTCGAACGCCTTGGTGGGCTGGCTTCGGAGCTCGCGCAGGATGTTTCCGGCCGCATGGGCGGCTTCTCGGATGGCGAACTGCGCGAGCATAGGCAGGACTCGGTTGGTTTCGGTGTCACGCAGTGCTGAGACGTCTCCGACGGCGTAGATAGCGTCGTGATTCTGCGCCTTGAGTGAAGGGTCGATGACGAGGCGCCCGGAGTTGTCGACGGCAAGTCCCCAGCTTACGGCGTCGGGGTCGGCTTTCGCGCCCCCGCACCACACGAGTGTCTGTGCAGGAATCTCTCGGCCGTCCTGGAGTATGGCGTAGCCTTCCTCGACACGCTCGAGGGGCTGGCCGAGAACCAGCTCGACGCCCATCTGATCGAGACGCTTGCGTGCCTTCTCGCGTTCTCGCGGCTCGAGGTCGAAGAGGATGTCGTTGCGCGCGTCAATGAGCGAGAGCCGAATCATGCACGGGTCGTAGCCTGCGCCACGGATCATGCCCGGCAGCGCGTACGCGAGCGTGCCGACGACCTCGACGCCGGTCGCACCGGCCCCCACGACCGCGATCGCCATGGCCTTGCGGCACTGCTCGGCATCGGTGATGGTGACCGCGCGCTTGAACTGACCTTCGACTCGCTGCTGGAGCCTGAGGGCATCGGCAGTGGACCACATGGTGATGCCGTGCTCGGCGAGGCCGGGCACGGGCGGCACGAAGGGGATGGCACCGGTGGCAAGCACGAGGCGCCAGTAGGGGATCGTGGCGACGGGCGCGCCCGCAGGCCCGACGGCGATGCTGTGATCGTCGGCGCAGACGTTTTCGAGACGCTCATAGCAGACCTTGATGGGCAGGCCTCGGAAGATGTCGCCATGCCACAACTCGGCCCACTGGGGGCGCGGCGTGCCGGCTGCGACGAGGTCGAGTTCACTGAGCGCCTGCTGGTACGGAAGCGGCGCGACCATCACGATCTCGATGTCGTCGGACGGTTTCGCGCGGTGTGCGAGCGTGACGGCGCAGGTCATGCCCGCGTAGCCGCTGCCGACGACAACCACGCGTCGCGGATGAGGCTGAGTGAGTTCAAGAGCGGTGACTGTTTGCATATTCCGAGGATACCCTTTGCGGGTCGTTCTGTGTCGCTGCAGGTAGAGGAGTTGCTGCTAGAACCGGCGTATCTCGCGGTAGGGGGCATCTCGGTGCAAGGGTGCATAGCCAGCGTCGTGAATCAGCCTGACCAGCCCATCACTTGGTAGTATAGGGAGAGCCCCGCTGGGGCGTTTCGAGAGGGAGTCTCGCGGTATGAGCTTGCAAGCCATAGTCATCGCCACGTGTGAGCGTCTCGATCTGCTGCCCCAGGGTGCGCCGGTCGTGGCCATGGTCTCCGGCGGCGCCGATTCCGTTGCCATGCTGCGGCTGCTGGTCGCCGGCGAGATCGGCTGGCAGGGGCCGCTCAGTGTGCTCCACGTCAACCATCTCCTCCGTGCCGAGGAGTCCGACGCCGACGCAGCCGCTGTCGCGGCGCTCTGCGAGGGGCTCGGTGTCGTGTGTTGCGTCGAGCGCGTCGATGTCGCGGCATATGCCGCCGAGCACGGGCTCAACCTCGAGGATGCCGGTCGTCGCGTCCGGTACCGTCTCGCCGATTCCGCGCTCGACTCCGCATGCTCCGCGCTCGGCCTCGCACCCTCGCGCGGTCGCATCGCCGTGGCCCACACCCGCGATGACCGCGTCGAGACCTTCCTGATGCGTGCTATCACCGGTGCTGGTGCGACAGGCCTCGCGTCGATCCCGTACACGCGTGGCCGCATCGTGCGCCCGTTGCTCGACTGCGATCGCGCGGATCTGCGCATCTACCTCGACGGCCTCGGTCAGACCTGGCGCGAGGACGCGAGCAACGCCGATACCACACGATTGCGCGCCCTCGTACGCCACCAGATCGTCCCCGTCGCCGAGCAGGTCAACCCGGCCTTCCGAGAGACCCTTGCGCGCTCGCTCGACCTGCTCGCTGCTGATGATGCGCTGCTCTCTCGCATGGCCTCCGATTTCGCGCGTGACTTCGCCGAGACGACCGTCGGCGAGCAGGTCGAGTTCGACCGCGAGTGGATGCGCACGCTCGAGCGCACGGTGGCGCGTCGGGTGGTTCGCTCGGCGGTGTTCTCGGCGTTTCCCGAGGCGAGTCGCATCGAGTCGGCGCACATCGAGGCGCTGGTCGACGGCCTCGGCGACGACGATTTCGCGCGCGACCTGCCCGACGGACTGCGTGCGTGGTCCGAGTACGATAGACTAGTCGTTTCACAGGCGGCATGTGAGCCGGCTGTGGTGGCACCTTCCTTGCTCCCGCTACCCGGAATCGCCGACCTCGGTCGGGCGGGGCGCATCATAGCCGAGGAGGCCGATCCCGAGCACCTCTCGGGTACACCGGATTCGGTGGTGATCGATGCCGGTGACCTGACGCAGCTCGCCGTCGGCGCGCCGCACGAAGGCGACCGGATGCGCACGCTCGGCATGGACGGCACTCGCAAGCTTTCCGACCTGCTCATCGATGCGAAGGTTGCTCGGCGTTTCCGTCCCGCGACCCCGGTGGTCCGCGACGACGACAGCATCGTATGGCTGGCCGGAGTGCGCATGAGCGATGAGTACCGAGTGGGGCCGGATTCGGTTCGCGCCATCCGGCTCACATGGCAACGACCAGAAGGTCGCCGATAACGTCAGGTACGTAGCAGGAAGGGACGAATCGCTCGATGGATATGCACTCCGACATTCTCCGCACGGTGTACACCGAGGAGCAGATTCAGAATCGCGTCCGAGAGCTCGGCGAGGAGATCAGTCGCGACTACGGTGACGAGCCCGTCTTGCTGGTTGCCGTGCTCCGCGGTGCTGCGATCTTTGTCGCCGACCTGTCTCGCGCCATCACGTCTCCGGTCGAACTCGACTTCATGGCCGTCTCAAGCTACGGGTCGTCGACCAAGTCATCGGGCGTTGTGCGGATCCTCAAGGACCTCGATGAGACCATCGAGGGTCGTCACGTGCTGGTGTGCGAAGACATCCTCGATACCGGCCTCACCCTCAAGTATCTCCTCCGCAATCTCGCCTCTCGCAAACCAAAGTCCCTCGAAGTAGTGGCTTTGTTGAGCAAAGAAGGCAAACAGCGGGTACCTATCCAGTGCAAGTACGTCGGATACGACGTGCCCGACGAGTTCGTCGTCGGCTATGGTCTCGACTACGCAGAGAAGTATCGCAACCTCCGGTACGTGGGAATCCTGAAGCCGGAGATCTACACCGACTAGTCGCCGCAGCGCGGCGGCACCTCGATGAGGAGCCAACCAAACGTGAACAAGAACTTCAGAACAGTCCTGCTCTACCTGGTTCTGCTGGCGGTCCTCGTGTGGTTCGTCATGGTCCAGATGGGCGGCAGCACCAAGGGTCCGGTAGAGCTTCCCACCAGCGAGTTCGTCACGGCCGTGCAGCAAGACCGCATCGCTGATGCCACGTACGTGGTGCGCGAGAACTCTCTGGCAGGCAACTACTGGGAAACAACCGCCGACAAGGACAAGAAGGAGAAGGCGCTGGCCTTCACTTCCACCTACATTGGCAGCGACTCGCTGGCTGAGCTCATGGCTCGGCATCCCGAGACCACCTACACGGTCGACGCCTCAGGTCCGCCCGTATGGATCAGCATCATCTCTTCGGTGTTGCCGATTCTGCTGCTGGTCGCGGTGATGTTCTTCTTCCTCAACCAGATGCAGGGTGGCAACTCCAAAATCATGAGCTTTGGCAAGGCCAAGGCCAAACGCATGACGCGCGACTCCCCGAGAATCACCTTCAAGGACGTCGCCGGTGCCGATGAGGCGATTGAAGAGCTTCAGGAGATCAAGGAGTTCCTCGCCAACCCCGGTAAGTTCCAGGCGCTTGGCGCGAAGATCCCCAAGGGCGTTTTGCTCGTGGGCCCTCCTGGTACGGGTAAGACGCTGCTGGCTCGCGCCGTCGCGGGCGAGGCGGCTGTGCCGTTCTTCTCCATCTCCGGTTCCGACTTCGTCGAGATGTTCGTCGGCGTCGGGGCTTCGCGAGTCCGCGACCTGTTCGAGCAGGCCAAGGCCGCCAGCCCCTGCATCATCTTCGTCGATGAGATCGACGCGGTCGGTCGCCAGCGTGGCGCGGGTCTCGGCGGCGGGCACGACGAGCGCGAGCAGACGCTCAACCAGCTGCTGGTCGAGATGGACGGCTTGGACATCAAGGACTACGTAATCCTAATCTCGGCGACCTACCGCCCCGACATTCTCGATCCGGCGCTTCTGCGCCCGGGCCGTTTCGACCGTCAGGTCGTCGTGGACCGTCCCGACATCGGCGGTCGCGTCGGCATCCTCAAGATACACGCGCGAGGCAAGCCGTTGGCAGAGGACGTCGATCTCGAGGTCATCGCGCGTCGCACGCCGGGCTTCACCGGCGCCGATCTCGCCAACCTCGTCAACGAGGGCGCGCTTCTTGCCGCACGCCACGGTAAGAAGAAGGTGGACATGATCGAGCTCGAAGAAGGCATCGATCGCGTCATCGCCGGACCCGAGCGCAAGAGCCGTCTCATCTCGGAGGACGAGAAGAAGGTCATCGCGTATCACGAGTCGGGCCACGCCATCGTCGGTCACATACTTCCCGGCGGCGACTCGATCCATAAGGTCACCATCATTCCGCGCGGCCGCTCGCTGGGCTCGACGTGGCACCTGCCCGAGGACGAGAAGTTCCTCGGTACCAAGAGCGAGATGCTCGCGAACCTCGCCAGCTTCCTCGGCGGACGCGTGGCCGAGGAGATTGCGATCGGCGACGTCACCACCGGCGCCGGCAACGATATCGAGCGTGCCACCAAGCTCGCCAAGCAGATGGTCACCCGCTTTGGAATGTCTGAGAAGCTTGGACCGCAGACGTTCGGCGAGGCTAGCCACGAGGTGTTCTTGGGACGCGACTTCTCGGCGAACGCTGACTACTCGCCTGAGATCGCCTATGAGATCGACAAGGAGATCGCTCGCCTGATCGACGACGCGTATGAGCAGGCACGCGCCATCCTCACCGAGCATCGTTCGCAGCTCGACCAGATGGCCGCCGTGCTCGTAGAGCGTGAGACCATCGGGAAGAGCGAGCTTTTGGCGCTGTTGGATGGCACATGGGACGAGTATCTCGCTAAGGAGGCTGCGACCAAGGCCGAGCAGCCCGACGACCCTGACGCGTCGGCCGACGAGCCAGATGCCGCCGTCGAGGACGCCGAGAGTGCCGACGCCACCAAGACGGCCGCAGATGTGCCGCCAGCGGCACCGGGAGTCCCGCCCGTCTACGAGGCCTAGTCGCGATGGACCGTGAGAAGATACAGGCTGGCGTGCGCATGATCCTCGAGGGTGTGGGGGAGGACCCGACTCGTGAGGGTCTGCTCGACACCCCGAGGCGTGTCGCCGACATGTACGCCGAGATATTCGCAGGACTCGACGCCGATCCGGCCGAGCACTTCTGCGTGACTTTCAACGAGGGCCATCAGGAGATGGTGCTCGTCCGCGACATCCCGCTGTACTCGGTGTGCGAGCACCACCTGCTGCCGTTCATCGGTCGAGCTCACGTCGCGTACGTGCCGGGCAAGTCAGGCCGTATCTGTGGGCTCTCCAAGCTGGCGCGCGTTGTGGACGTGTTCGCCAAACGCCCGCAGGTTCAAGAGCGCCTCACCTCTCAGGTCGCCGACACCATCGTCAAGCACCTCGAGCCCGCCGGCGTCATCGTCGTCATCGAAGCGGAGCACCTCTGCATGTCGATGCGCGGCGTCAAGAAGCCCGGTTCCGAGACGATCACCAGCGCGGTGCGTGGCATCTTCGAGAATCGCCCCGCGACCCGTGCGGAGGCGATGTCACTCATCACGGACCGGTCTCGTCGATGACTGACGCTGCCAAGCGCACCCCGGTTGGACCTGTCTGGCACTGTGGCCGATTCGAGCTCGATCTTGCGTCGCCGCTGGTCATGGGCGTGCTGAACGTCACCCCAGACTCGTTCTCCGACGGGGGACTGCACGACGACCCGGCATTGGCCGTGGCCCACGGGGAACGCCTCATCGCTGAGGGGGCGGCGATACTCGACATCGGCGGCGAGTCGACTCGTCCCGGTTCCGATGAGGTTCCCGAGGCTGCGGAGCTCGCCCGTGTCCGTCCCATCGTCATGCGGTTCTCATCCCATTGCTCGGTACCTGTGTCGATCGACACCCGGCATGCGAGCGTCGCCGAGGCGAGCGTGGCCTCGGGTGCGAGCATCATCAACGACGTTTCAGGCTTCCGCGATTCGGCGATGGTGAGGGTCGCAGCGGGCTGTGACGCAGGGCTCGTGGTCATGCATATGGCGGGTGAGCCCAAGACCATGCAGGCGGCACCCCGGTATCAGGACGTGGTCGCGGAGGTCGGCGGATATCTCATCGCGCAGGCTGCGGTTCTCGAGGCGGCGGGCGTCGCTCGGGAGCGCATCGCGCTTGACCCGGGCATCGGCTTTGGCAAGACGCTCGAACACAACATCGCGCTGCTTCGCGGACTCCCACAGCTTGCGGCGCTCGGTTATCCGGTGCTCATCGGAGTGTCTCGGAAGCGGTTCATCGGACAGCTCACCGGGGTAGACAATCCCGCTGCAAGACTCGCCGGTTCGATCGCCGCCGCCTGCTACGCCGCGGAGCACGGGGCTAGCATCCTGCGAGTTCACGACGTCGCGGAGACGGTTCAGGCGCTGGGAGTCACCGCAGCGCTTCGATAGGGCGCCCCCGAGTTCATACACTCGTGTGCATACGTCGCGCTCCACTCTGGTAGAATGTCCGCGACTTGGAGGGGGTGCGGTCCGGTTCGGAGACCGCACTTTCGAATCTGGAGGAAAAATGTCCAATCTGCCCTTGTTCATTGGTGTGGCCGCTGGCGTGATTGCCGCTGTCTACGCCGGATTCCTCGTGATGAGGATCAACAAGTTGCCTGCCGGCAACGAGAAGATGCAGGAGATCGCAGGCGCGATCCAGGATGGCGCCATGGCCTACCTGGGACGTCAGTACCGCACCGTTGGCGTCGTGGCTGCCATCTTGGCTGTCGCCATCGCAGTGCCCGGCTTCTTTGGAGTCACAGGCTTCGGCATTTGGACGTCCATCGGCTTCCTGCTCGGTGGTGCCGCATCCGCTGCAGCCGGTTTCATCGGCATGGGTATCTCGGTCAAGGCCAATGTGCGCACGGCTGAGGCCGCTCGCAGTGGGCTTCCCAAGGCACTGAGCGTCGCGTTCGAGGCAGGTTCGGTCACGGGTCTCTTCGTCGTGGGCCTCGGCATCCTGTCGGTGTCGATCATGGCGATCCTCGTTACGCTGGGCATCGCCCCGGTCATGGCGCTCGTCGGCCTCGGCTTCGGTGGCTCGCTGATCTCCGTGTTCGCCCGTCTCGGCGGCGGAATCTTCACCAAGGCCGCTGACGTGGGCGCCGACCTCGTGGGTAAGGTCGAAGCCGGCATTCCCGAGGACGACCCCCGCAACCCCGCCGTCATCGCCGATAACGTCGGTGACAACGTCGGCGACTGCGCCGGTATGGCCGCCGACCTCTTCGAGACTTACGTCGTCACCACCGTCGCCGCGATGCTCATCGGCATCCTCGCGTTTGGCGAGTCCGGCATGGCATTCTCGATCGGCATGCCGATTGCGCTCGGCGCGGTCTCCATCGTCGCCTCGATCATCGGCACGTTCTTCGTGAAGATGAGCCCCAACGGCACCATCATGGGTGCGCTCTACAAGGGCCTGTGGGCGGCAGCCGCTATCGCTGCGGTGCTGTTCTACCCGGTCATCATGTGGCTGACCCCGACTGTGCTCAACGTGACCAAGATCGGCGAGCAGCTCGTTGCGGTCAGCAAAGTCGGGCCCAGCCCGCTCACGGTCTGGTTCTGCGCGCTTGTCGGTATCGGTCTGACGGCCGCGATGGTCTACATCACTGACTACTACACCGGCTCGACGTTCCGCCCGGTCACCTCGATCGCCCAGGCGTCGGTCACCGGTCACGGCACCAACGTCATCCAGGGCCTCGCGGTCGGCATGGAGGCCACCGGCCTTCCCGTTATTGCCATCGCGCTCGGCACGCTCATCAGCTTCTCGCTCGCCGGTATCTACGGTATCGCGGTGGCTGCGCTCTCGATGCTCTCGATGGCCGGCATCGTCGTCGCCATCGACGCCTTCGGTCCCGTCACTGACAACGCCGGTGGCATCGCCGAGATGGCCGGTCTGCCGGCTGATGTTCGCGTCGTCACCGACGCCCTCGACGCCGTTGGCAACACGACAAAGGCCGTCACCAAGGGGTACGCGATCGCGTCGGCCGCCCTTGCGGCCGTTGTGCTGTTCGCGGACTTCACTCACGCGATCACCGCGCAGCTTCCTGGACGCGCGGAGCTCATCTTCAGCCTTTCCAACCCATACGTGCTCGTTGGTTTGTTCATCGGCGGTGCGCTGCCGTTCCTCTTCGCATCGCTCGCGATGACTGCGGTCGGCAAGGCTGCCGGCGCCGTGGTCGAGGAAGTGCGTCGCCAGTTCCGCGAAATGCCGGGCATCATGGAGGGCACGCAGAAGCCGGATAACGCTCGCTGCGTCGACCTCGTCACCCAGGCCGCGCTCAAGGAGATGACGCTTCCTGCGCTCATCCCGACCGGCGTGCCCGTGCTCATCATCGCGCTCGGCTTCATCCTGAAGGCCTTCGGCTTCGACAACGCCTTCGAGTTCACCGCACTCACCCTCGGCGGCGCGCTCGTCGGTACCATCGTCACGGGCCTCTTCGTCGCCATCTCGATGACATCGGGCGGCGGCGCGTGGGACAACGCCAAGAAGCGCTTCGAGGACGGCTTCGTGGACAAGGACGGCGTCAAGCACCTCAAGGGCAGCGAGGCTCACAAGGCCGCTGTCACCGGTGACACCGTCGGCGATCCCTACAAGGACACCGCCGGTCCCGCGCTCAACTCGATGATCAAGGTGTTCAACATCGTGGCGCTGCTCCTGGTGCCGCTGCTGGTGCTGCTCGCCGGCTAGTCATCATTCACGGCACTTCCTGAGCGGCTCCTCGGCGAACTCGTCTGAGGGGCCGCTCGTGCGTCTCTGGCTCGCGCTACTCGGGAACACTCTCTGTATGCGAATCCCACGCATACGCCGTGAAGGAGGCCAACGATGACCACCGCGCACATCGCTCTGGGTAGCAACAAGGGCGACAGAATCTCCAACCTGTCTATGGCGATCGAAGCACTTTCAGAGATTCCCGAGACGCACGTCGACCGGGCCTCGAACATGTATGAGTCGGAACCCGCGTACGTGACCGACCAGGACGCGTTCTTGAACGCCGTCGCGGTGCTCGAGACCGACCTGACGTCCGATGCGCTGCTCTCGCACCTGCTGCGAATCGAAGATGAGATGGGTCGAGTACGCGAGATCGAGAAGGGCTCCCGCGTCATCGACCTGGATCTGTTGCTCTACGGTGACGAGGAGCGCATCTCTGACGAACTCACCCTCCCGCATCCCGGACTGACCGAGAGGGACTTTGTCGTGACACCGCTGCTCGAGGTCTCTCCTCGGCTTCATCTGCCTGACGGATCGCGGTTGTCGCGCTCGTCGGCGACGGTAGGTCCGGTCGTTCGGGACTGGGGGCCGATTCCTGACCCGGGTGACGCGTTCAACGAGCCCGTCTTCGCCGATGCCTGGGTGGCCGTGGCCGAGGGCTCACGCGATCAAGACGTGATGGCCGGCTGGGACTCGGCGCTGGCATTCAAGCGCGAGGCGCTCGAGCAGGAGGGCATCCCCTTCGCCTTCGACCCCTACGCGCCCGAGTCGAGCATGGACCCGTTCGGCATGCCGACCACCTTCAAACTCCTCGTGCCCCAGCGCTTCGCCGAGCAAGCCAGGGAGCTCCTGCTCGCGCTGGATGCAGCCGAGCCCATCTATCCCGAGGGGCTTGGGATGTAGGACGCGCACTACCCGGCAGCGGTCCTCGATCAGCGGGGACCGCTGCTGTACTTTGCGCTCACGGTATACTGTGCGTTCCGTCGGAGGCGCTGCGTGGACCACAGCCGACAAGGCAGGCTGCGACAGCGAACCGCTCAAAGGAGATGCAATGAGTTCACAGGCTCAGCCGCGACCCGTTCCTCGTGTGACGAGTTCGTCGTTTCAGACACTCAAAGAGGCCGGTCGCCCCATCGTCATGCTCACCGCGTACGACTTTCACTCAGCCCGCCTCGTCGAGGCCGCCGGCGTGGACTCCATTCTTGTCGGCGACTCGCTCGGCATGACCATGCTCGGTCACGGTTCGACCCTGCCGGTCACCATGGATGATGTCCTTCGCGCCACGGCCGCAGTCTCGCGTGCCTGCAAGCGCGTGCTCGTGGTCGCCGACATGCCGTTCATGTCGTATCAGGCTGACTACGCCGAGGGCATGCGCAACGCCGGCAGGATGCTCGCCGAGGGTGGCGCCCATGCCGTGAAGCTGGAAGGCGCCTCGGCCGACACACTCGCGTTGGTGGCCGGCCTGACCGATGCGGGCGTGCCCGTGATGGGCCACATCGGCCTGACCCCGCAGTCGGTCAACACGCTGGGCGGATATCGGACGCAGGCCCGCGACTCGAGCGGCGCGGCTCGTGCGATCACCGAGGCGCTCGAGCTCGAATCCGCCGGCGCGTTCGCGATCGTGCTCGAATGTGTGCCCGGCGAACTCGCCGAGCGCATCAGCGCGATGGTGAGCATCCCGACCATCGGCATCGGTGCCGGCGTCGGGTGCGATGGCCAGGTGCAGGTCTTCCATGACCTGCTCGGCATCGGTGAGTTCGTTCCGCGCCACGCGGCTCGCTACGCGGAGATCGGCACGGCGATTCGCGACGCGGTCGCATCGTATGCCGACGACGTTCGGGATCGTGCGTTTCCCGGTGAACCCCAGACGGTCCACATGGCCGCCGAGGAGTTGGCGGAGCTCGACGCCATCATCGCCGAGGTCGACGAGATCCACCTTGACCTCGGAGAGGGCGGCGCACTGTGATCGAGCGCATTGCCAGCAAGAGCGAGGTCCGCTCGGCCATTGCCGCGGCTCGCCGTGAGGGTAAGACCGTCGGGCTGGTGCCGACGATGGGAGCGCTGCACGAGGGACATCTGTCGCTGGTCCATGCGGCTTGTAAGCGCACCGACGTCGTCATCGTGTCGATATTCGTCAACCCCACGCAGTTCGCGCCGGGGGAGGACTTCGAGCGGTATCCGCGCGACATCGAGGCCGACCTAGAGATGCTGGGCGCCTACGGAGTGGACCTCGTGTTCACGCCCAGCGTCGAGGAGATGTACGGAAGCGGTGTCGAGACGACTGTCGATCCCGGCCCGCTCGCTGCGCGGTGGGAGGGTGAGATCCGGCCGGGTCACTTTGGCGGCGTGGCGACGGTCGTCGCCAAGCTGCTCAACATCGTCAGGCCGGATCTGGCCTTCTTCGGCGAGAAGGACTACCAGCAGCTACGGGTCGTGACACGCATGACCGAGGATCTCGATCTGGGCGTCGGCATCGTCGGCTGCCCCATCATCCGCGACGCGACGGGGCTCGCGCTTTCGAGCCGCAACGCCTACCTGACACCCGAGCAGCGGGCTGCCGCATTGGCGCTGCCTGAGGCGCTCGAAGCTGCTGCCGCCGGACTGGCGTGGAGAGAACTCGACCCGCGTGCGCTCGAGGCCGCAATGGTGGCGACGGTCGCGCGTGTGAGCGGTGGTGTCGTAGACCTGGAGTACGCTGCGCTGGTCAACGCTCGGACGCTGGAGTCCGCGGTGTCGCTCGATACCCCGGCCAGGGCGATCGTCGCCGCACGCGTCGGAGCCACGAGGCTCATCGACAACTGCGCGCTCATCCCGCCGATTCGAGCAATAACCTGACAATGGGCTCAAGAGCGCGGACAATACCTGACACACACGCACAGCGATGGGAGTACGAGCAACCGTGACAGACTTCACCGCACTCTCCACAGAGATACGCGAGCTCGCCGCCAACCGTGGTGCGGTCATCCTCGCGCATAACTACCAGCGCGCTGAGGTTCAGGACGTCGCGGACTTCGTCGGCGATTCGCTCGGCCTGTCCCGCACCGCTGCGGCAACGAATGCCGACACCATCATCTTCGCCGGGGTCCACTTCATGGCCGAGACCGCCAAGATCCTCGCGCCCGAAAAGACGGTACTGCTCCCCGAACCCCGTGCCGGCTGCCCGATGGCCGACATGATCACCGGCGAGGCCCTGTCCGCATGGAAGGCTGCCAACCCCGGCGTGCCGGTGGTGACCTACGTCAACTCCTCGGCGGACGTGAAGGCCGAGAGCGACGTGTGCGTCACGAGCGCCAACGCGGTCGCCGTCGTGCGCGCACTGGGTGCGGACAAGATTCTGTTCGCCCCCGACAAGAACCTCGGCAGTTGGGTGGCGCGATCGCTACCCGAGGTCGAGGTCGAGCTGTGGGAGGGCTGGTGCCCCACGCACGACGACGTCACCACCGAGCAGGTCATCGCCGCGCGCGAGGCACACCCCGGCGCTCCGATCATGGCGCACCCGGAATGTCGGCCCGAGGTGGTCGACCTCGCAGACGCCGTGCTCTCCACCTCGCAGATGCTCACCTACGCCGCCGAGAACCTCGCGAGCGAGTTCATCGTCGTCACGGAGTCAGGCCTCGTGCACGCCCTTGAGAAGGCCGCGCCCGGCAAGACGTTTCACGAGCTCGCGCCCCGGATGCTCTGTCCCAACATGAAGGTCACCACGCTTGTCAAAGTGAGGGACTGCCTCCGCGACGGATTCGGTGAGGTTGTCGTCGACGACGAGGTCGCCTCGCGTGCGCTTGCGGCCGTCGAGCGGATGATTGCCATTGGCTAGCGCGCCCTACAGCGGGCTTGTCGCCGGACGGCTTCCGGTCGAGCTTCGCCGCCGCTACCTCCTCGACTTCGACACCGCGGACTGTGTTGCTCATGAGTGCGGCGTGCTTGTCATTGGCAGCGGCATCGCGGGGCTGGTAGCTGCGCTCGCTGCCGCGCGAACCCATGACGTCGCCCTTATCACCAAGTCACGCCTGACCGAGGCCAACACCTGGTACGCGCAAGGAGGCATCGCCGGGGCCGTGGGCGAGGCCGACAGCGTCGAGCTGCATCTTGCCGACACGATGGTCGTCGGCCAGGGCCTGTGCGACGAGGACGTGGTCGCAGTGGTCGTCGGCGAGGCGCCTGAGGCGCTGGCGCAGCTTCAGGCGGCCGGCATGCGCTTTGACCTTGCGGAGGGCGGAGAGGTCGCCTTGGCGCGCGAGGGAGGCCACTCGCTGCCGCGTGTGCTGCACTCCGGTGATGCGACCGGCGCGGCGGTGCAAGAGGCGCTGACCCGTGCGCTCCGGCAAGCAGCCAACGTCGAGGTGTTCGAGCAGCGGTTCCTGGTCGACCTGCTGACCGATGACGGGCGCTGCGTCGGCGCGATGGTGCTTGATACCGAGACCGACACGCGCGAGGTCTTCTGGGCCGACGCGGTGGTGCTCGCCACCGGCGGCGCTGGACAGGTGTTCCGCGTGACCACCAACCCGCTCATCGCGACCGGAGACGGACTCGCCGCCGCGTGGCGCGCGGGTGCCGAGGTCGCCGATCTCGAGTTCGTGCAGTTCCATCCCACCGCGCTGGACCATGAGGCCGCCCAGCGCTTCCTCATAACCGAGGCGCTGCGTGGCGAGGGAGCCTATCTGCTCGACTGTGACGAGCAGCGATTTATGATCGGCGTGCATCCGCTTGCAGAGCTCGCGCCGCGCGACGTCGTCAGCCGAGAGATCGAGCGCGTCATGGCCAAATGCGACCGCAACAACGTCTGGCTCGACGCGCGTCATCTCGGCGAGCCGTATCTGAGGGCGCGATTCCCGACCATCTGGGACGCCTGTGCAGAGGCCGGCTACGATCTGTCTCGCGACCTGCTCCCCGTGGCACCGGCGGCGCACTATCTCGTCGGTGGAGTGCGCATCGACATCGATGGCCGCACCAGCGTCCCCGGACTGTATGCCTCAGGCGAGGTGACCGAGAGCGGCTTGCACGGCGCGAACAGGCTCGCATCGAACTCCCTGCTCGAAGGGCTCGTCTTCTCACGTCGCATCATCCGCGTGCTGCCAAAGGACCTCCCCGAGAACGGCCGCAGGGTGCGACGCATCGTCTCCGAGAATCCCCGCGACGCCGCACGCGACTGCGCCCCGTTGGCCCCGCTGGCACCGTCGGCCCCAGCGGCACCGTCTGCTCCCTCGCCCTCGTCTGCCCCGTCGGCCCCCGACCAGTCACGCCTGCGCGAAACCATGCAGCGATTCGTGGGCATGACGCGAACCGATGCCGGTCTTGCGCAGGCCGCGGCAGTGATCGCCTCGCTTTCGCCCGCGATCGAGCGTGGTGTGCCCGCTCCCTCGGCGTTGGAGTTCGCGAACCTGGTGACCACCGGAGCGCTCATCACGCACGCCGCATGGGCGCGGACCGAATCGCGCGGGTGCCACTCCCGACTGGACTACCCGGAGCGCGACGACGCGAACTGGCGCGTCCGCATCGTCTTTCAGCGCGACGGCGCACCCCGCATGGTGCCCGTCGCCGAGCACACTTCCTGAGAGGCTGCCCGTGTTCACGATTCCCGACAGCTCAGCGATCATCGCGCTCGCTCTCGCCGAAGACCTCGGCGTCGAAGCGGACCGCTTCATGCCGGGTGCGAATCCGTCGCCCGATGTGCTCTTCCGTGACGTGACCAGCGCATCGATCCTCGCGGTAGGGGCGATATTTGAAGGGCTGATCCGGGTTCGCACGGATGCGATCGTCGCGGGCCTGCCGGTCGTCGCCAGCGTGTTCGATGCGGTGTCCGCTGCTGCCGGTCTCTCGGAGCCTGTCGAGGTGTTCCCGCTCGTCGCCGAGGGCAGCCACGTCACCGCAGGCACCGCCATCGCCGAGGTTCGAGGTCCCGCGCTCCCCGTACTCATCGCCGAGAGAACCGCACTCGACTTCCTCATGCTGCTCTCGGGAATCGCCACCGAGACCGCTGCCTGGGTGCGCATCGCCGACGGCAGGGTAGCCGTCTGTGATACTCGCAAGACGTCGCCGGGTCTGCGCGCGTTGTCGAAGTACGCAGTGGCCGTGGGCGGCGGCACGAACCATCGCGAGGGTCTGTTCGACATGGTGCTCGTGAAGGACAATCACATTCGCGCGGCAGGTGGCATCGGCGCTGCTCTAGCCAAGGCGCGTTCCGCGCACCCTGACCTGCTCATCGAGGTCGAAGCGGATACGATGGACCAGGCACTCGAAGCCGTGATGGGCGGCGCGGATCTGGTGTTGCTCGACAACTTCGACGATGTGGCTCTTTCCTCGGCGGTGCCGATGCTGCGCGAGGCGGCAACGGAGCGGGGCCGAGCGGTGCTGCTCGAGGCCTCAGGCGGCATCACCCGGGAGCGGATTGGTGCTGTCGCTGCCGCGGGCGTGGATCGCGTCAGCACGAGCGCGCTTACACTCGGTGTCAGCGTCGTGGACTTCGGATTCGATGAGAGGAGCTCTGGCCGACGATGATCGCCCTGCTGCAGTCGTTGCTCCACTGGGCCCTCTCGGCGCTGGGGTCATATGGCTACTTCATCGTCTTTGTGGCAACGCTGCTCGAGAACGTGTTCATCGTGGGCAGTTTTACGCCCGGAGACGTTATCACTGCGGCCGCCGCGTTCACTGCGACCACGCCACAAGGGGCCGCACTCTCGCCGTTGCTGCTGTTCGTGTCGGCAACGTTCGGTACATTCGTGGGCACCAACATCAGCTACTTCATCGGCTGGCGGGGTGGCCGAGAACTGCTCGAGCGGATCGGCCCGCGTTTTGGCATCCAGCTCGATGCGATCGAGGCAGGGGAGCACTACTTCGACCGCCACGGCTCGCAGACGATCATCATGGCGCGGTTCATCGCGGTGATGAAGAACCTCGCGCCCGCGCTCGCCGGAGCCTCTCACATGAAGGTCATCTGGTTCGAGGTCTACACCATGGTCGGCGCGATGCTCTACTCAGGCATTCTCGTGGGCGTGGGCTGGTTCTTTGGAGCTAGGTTCGAGGCCGGTCTCAAGTACCTGGGCGCATTCTCGTGGTTCGCGTTCATCGCCGTGGTCGTGTTGATCGTCGGCGCGGCCATCGCAAAGCGCCGTCACGATCGACGCATGGTCCTTCGCGAGACGGGCCGCATGCTCGCGGTGCGTCCCGATCAGGTCGAGGATCCAGCCGCCGAGGAGCCCACGACCGCCGACGACGACGCATGAGCACCCGTGACGACGTCCTCGGGGCTCTGCGTGACGCGGGCGAGCGGGGGGTGAACGGCGAGCGGCTCGCGGGAGAGCTGGGTGTCAGCCGAGTCGCGGTCGCCAAACACGTCAAGTCGCTGAGAGCCGACGGCTATACGATCGTTGCGGGGCCTTCCACCGGCTATGTCCTGAGCGAGGTCCCCGACGCTCCGCTCCCGGCAGAAGTCGCCTCGCACCTGCACTCGACGCTCTGGCAGCGGCTCGAAGGCGGAGGCCAAACCGGCTCGACCAATGACGACGCGCGCGCGCTTGCTCGTGCAGGCGCCGTGAACGGTACGGTTGTCCTCGCATCGCGGCAGACCGCGGGTCGGGGACGTCTGGGTCGCGAGTGGGTATCGCCGACCGGTGGCGCGTACTTCTCGGCGGTACTGCGGCCGTCGGTGGGGCTTGCCGAGATCTCGGCGCTGTCGTTGGTAGTGGGTCTGGGGGTAGCTCGCGGCCTGGGCACGCTTGGCATCGACGCGCGGCTCAAGTGGCCTAACGACGTCCTGCTGCCTGGCGGCAAGGTGGCCGGTGTGTTGCTCGAGATGGCCGCAGAAGCCGATGCGGTCGAGTGGGTGGCGGTCGGCGTCGGGCTCAACGTGCGCCGCCCCGCGTCCTTGCCACCGGCCGAGAACGCTGCGTACCTCTCGGATGAGCGAGAGGATGTTTTGATAGCGGTGGCCGTCGCAGTGGTGCTTGACGGCATCTCTGAGGTGTACGACGAGTGGCTTGCGGCAGGGTTCGGCGCCCTGCGTGCCGAGTATGAGTCGCGTTCGTCGCTCATGGGCGAGTCGGTGACCGTCAGAGATCGCGACGGCACGGTCCGTGGCTCCGGCGCGGTCGTTGGCGTGGACGAGGGCGGCCGACTCAGGCTCGCAGGATCTGGCGGGGAGCAGGTGATCGCCGCCGGGGAGGTCACGCTTCGGGAGCCGTCAGACGCTTGACGCATCGGCGCGCCATCGTTACCGTAAACCAATCGCAAAACGAGAGTTTACGGAGAGAGCCCATGAGCCGCTTTCAGCCCGATGCCCCCACTGATGGCGCTGCCGTCGCATCATCCGGCCGCACACGACCCGCCGACCGCACGCGTAATCTGGTGACCGCCGCGCTGATGGTGTCGCTGCTCACCATCTCCGCATGGATCAGCATCCCGCTTGGTTCGGTCCCAGTCACGCTTCAGGTGTTCGTGGTCGTGCTCATGGCTCTGCTTCTGAGCCCTGGCTGGGCTGCCGCCACGCTGGGGTTGTACCTCGTCATGGGTACCGCAGGGCTGCCGGTCTTCTCTCATGGCCAAGGCGGCCTCGGGGTTTTGGTGGGACCAACCGGCGGCTACCTCATCGGCTTCTTCCTCGGCGCGCTGCTCGGCTCGGCACTGCGCCACGCTTTGAGCGATCGCGGCGTCTCGCGCATCGTGGCAGACGTCGCAGCGACGACGGTGTGTGTGATCAGCATCTACCTTTTGGGCTGGATGCAGCTCGCCGTCGTGCTCAACATGACGCCGGCGGTCGCGTTTCTGGCTGGCGTCGCACCGTTCATCGTGCCCGATGTGATCAAGGGCGCGGTAGCCATCGGTGTGGCCGACGTGATTCGCCGGGCTCGCAGCTAGTCGACCGGGGGTTCCTCGGCAAGCGTCGGGAGCACGACGGTCATCCGCGCACCGCCCGTGGGCAGGTTGGCGGCCTCGATGCGTCCGCCGTGCGCCGAGACGATTGCTCGCACGATGGCGAGTCCGAGTCCCGCGCCGCCGCTGGTGCGCGTGCGGCTCGAGTCGGCGCGGTAGAAGCGGTCGAACAAGCGGGGGAGGTCCTCTTCGGGGATGCCCGGGCCGTCGTCGAGTACCGACAGCACCGCCCGGTCGCCCTCGGCGGTGAGTTCCACGCTCACGTGGCCTCCCGCTCCCACGATGCGGCTTGCGTTGTCGACGAGGTTGGCCACTACCTGCTGCAGCCGATCCATGTCGCCGAGAACCAATGGGCAGCGGCCGTTGACAGTGAGCGTCACATCGCGGTCCTCGAGCAGCGGTTCGAGCATCGCGGCCGCGCGATCGGTTGCCAGCCGCAGGTCCACCGGCCGGATGGGAAGCTCGCCGGTGGCGCCTTCGATACGCTGCAGAGTGAGCAGGTCGTTGGCGAGTCGCCCGAGACGTTCGGCCTCAAGCGCGATGGTCGTGAGGAAGCGTTGCTGGTCTTCCGGCTCGACATCACCGTCGAGCAGCGTTTCCGCCGCACCGCGAATCGCTGTGAGTGGCGTGCGAAGCTCGTGGCTGACGTCGCTCACAAACTGTGTCTTGCGTCGCTCCTCCGCTTTGAGCTCAGCGATCGCCGAGTCGACCTCGGCCGCCATCTGGTTGAACGCCTCTGCGACGATACGTGTCTCGCGGGGGCCATCGACCTCAGCGCGCACCGCGTGGTTGCCGGATGCGAATGCGGTCGCCGACACCCCGAGCCGCTCCATGGGTGCCATGAAGGTGCGGGCGATTACTCGGCCTGCGAACCAGGCAGCCAGCGGAACCGCCACGAGCACGGCGAGCAGCATCGTCGGCCCGGCTGTCGGAACGGTGTACACAAGCGCAGCAACAGCGAGAACGCCAAACAGCGCGAACGCCGCGAGTGTCAGTGCGATTCGGGTGCGAAGCGCGGTGCGCACGAGCGCCTACGCCTGGTGGAAGCGGTAGCCGTACCCGCGAACGGTCTCGACCAGTGACGAGTCGACGCCGGCTGCTTCGAGCTTGTCACGCAGACGCTTGATGTGTGTGTCGACGGTCTTGGTCTCGACGAGGTACTCCCAGCCCCACGCTTCGCGCAGCAACTGGTCGCGAGAGAGAACCTTGCCGCCGTGGCGCATCAGACAGGCGAGCAGCTCGAACTCGCGGGGGGTCAGATCGATCAGCCGACCGTCCGCCTCGGCGAGGTGCGTGGATTCGTCCAGCGTGATACCGGCGATCTCGATCCGCTCGCCTGCGACTCCGACATCACGTACGCCTGCAGGGACGCGTCGCAGCAGCGCCTTCACGCGAGCCTGCAGTTCGCGAACCCCAAACGGCTTGGCGAGGTAGTCGTCTCCGCCGATCTCGAGGCCGACGACCTTGTCGAGTTCCGTATCACGCGCCGAGAGGAACAGTACCGGCACACTGGACTCGGCACGCAGACGGCGACAGACCTCGTAGCCGTCGATACCGGGAAGCATGACATCGAGTACCACAAGGTCGAACGCTGTTGCGTGGGCAAGGGCGAGTGCGTCGTCGCCATTCTCGGCGACGGAGACCTCGTAGCCCTCTTTGCGCAGGTTGTAGCTCACGAATTCTGTGATGGAAGCCTCGTCATCGACGACGAGAATGCGAGCGGGTGTGTCAGTCACGGTGCTGCCTCCCGGGGTTGTGCGGGGGTCGGTCGACACGGCACGTCTTGCCGCGCCGCGAGGGGGCGCCCTTGCTCCGCGGGCTGCCTCGACCGATGATAGCACCGGAGTCGCGGGTCGCTGACCGGCGTCACCGTGCCGTCACCCGCCCAGAAGCAGGGAGAATTCGCGTGCTGCTCGCCATCGATGTAGGAAACACCCAGACCGTTCTCGGCCTGTTCTCGGGCGATGAGCTGATCGCGCATTGGCGCATCTCGAGTAACGCCGCGCTGACCGCCGACGAACTCCGCGTGAAGGTGCACGCGCTGCTGGAGCTCGATGGGCGTGCGTGGACCGACGTGTCTCACGTGATTCTCGCATCGGTCGTGCCTCGGCTGACGGCGGCTTGGGAAGACGTCGCTGCAGCCGCGTGTCAGGCGCCGATCCAGGTGGTCGGCCCCGGGCTCAAGACCGGCATGCAGATTCGCTACGACAACCCGCACGAGGTCGGTGCCGACCGCATCGTCAATGGCGTAGCCGCGTTCGAGCGCCTGGGCGGCCCGGTCGTCATCGTCGACTTCGGCACTGCGACAACCGTCGATGTGATCGATGGGTCGGGTGCGTATCTGGGCGGCGCGATCGCTCCGGGCGTCGAGACGTCAGCAGAAGCGCTCTTCACCAAGGCCGCACGCCTCTCCAAGGTCGACCTCGAGGCCCCGAGTGCGGTCATCGGCACCAACACGCGCATGAGCGTGCAGGCGGGACTGCTGCTCGGCGAAGCCGCGATGGTCGACGGGCTCGTGCGTCGCGTCTGGCAGGAGCTCGACACCGAGACGCCCGTGATCGCGACCGGCGGGCTTGCGCAGAGCATGTCGTCGTTGTGCGAAACGATCACGCACGTCGATCAGGATCTGACGCTGCGAGGGCTGCTGCTTGTCCACCAGCGCAACCGCGCCTAGCACCGAGGCGACGGCGCCTTCGCCGAATCGTCGGCCGCCTTCAGCGGGCTTGACTCCAGCATGTGGTCGCGCACGAGTTCGCGGACTTCTCGGCGACGGGCGGTCGACCACTTCAGGTAGAGTGCCGTGCGCTCCACGATCTCAGCGCCGAGGAGGTCGTGCTTCACGTAGGTGCTGCGGTCGGGCTTGTCCGCGCGGACGTAGGGCTTGGCGACATCGTGGAGTAGGGCGGCCCAGCGCAACGTGACATCCGGCGGCGTCGCTGCGACCACCGCCACCGTGTGCTCCCAGAGTGTTCGGTCGTGGTAGCGCGAGTTCTGCTCGTAGCCCACTTGCAGCTCGAGCTCGGGCAGCAGGTAGCGCAGCAGATGCGTCTCGGCAAGCAGGTTCAGTCCGGCGGCGACGTCGTCGCCCGTCAACAGCTTGTCGAGTTCCGCGACCCACCGCTCGCGCGCGACGTTCATGATGCGGTGCGCGTAGCGCTCCATCGCCGAGACGGTCGCAGGCTCGACCGTGAAGCAGAGCTGCGACGCGAAACGAGCGGCGCGCAGCATGCGCAGTGGGTCCTCCTTGATGCGCTCACGCGGGTTACCGACGGCGCGGATGACGCGCGCCTCGATATCGGCGCGACCGTCGAACAGGTCGATGATCTCTCGGCCGGCCTCGCCGCTGGAATCTCGCAGCGCGAGTGCGTTCATCGTGAAGTCGCGTCGTGCCAGATCGCCTTCGAGCTCGGCCAAGAACTCGACGCTCGGCTGCCGACTGTCGCTCGGGTAGGTCTCGGCGCGAAACGTCGTGACCTCGACCAGGTGCCCGGCGATCTTGAAGCCGACGGTCCCGAAGCGCTTCCCAAGCAGGTACGGCCGCCGCCCCGCCGCACGGACCAACTCCTCGATGCGGTCGGGATCGACGGGAGTGGTGAAGTCGTAGTCGGCGCACGGGCGGCCCATGACGACGTCACGAACCGACCCGCCAACCAGATAGACGGGATCGATTATCGCCACGACCGCGGAATACACCTCGTCAACGCTCACTCGTCACCTCATCCTCTGAGTCCCTTGACTGACCATACTCGCCCGCGCGCAGGCTGCCCACTCCCTGCGGCTGTTCCTGCCGTATACTGCTGTGTACATCTTTGTGAACATGGGGCACTGGGAGGCGAACCGCGCGTGAGGCTCTTTCGCATCGGCGACAAAGTGGTGAGCGAAGACAAGCTCCACGATGCCATCGCCGCGATTCTCGAGGCGCGAGAGGCCGGCGCGACCCAAGAAGATGTCGCGCGCACGCACCAGGTCCAGCGCTCCTTCGTCAGTTTCCTCGAGACCCTCGGTGAGGTCCGCCGAGGAGACCGCGTCGCCGTGGTCGGCTTCCCCGTCGCCAACGCCGCCGCCGTCAAGGAACTCGCCGAGAAGCATGCGGTCGACTTCATACTCGTGCTGTCACAGGAGCAACGCGAGGCGGTCGAGTCCGGCGACGCCACCAGGGTGTTCAACTCGCTGCTCGAGACCATCGCGGTTCTGCGCGAGTACGACACGGTCGTCCTGCTCGCCAGCGACTGGCGCATCAAGACCATGGAGAAGATCCTCGGCGCCGAGGTCGTGGGCGTTCCTCTCGGCGCGTCACCGCTTCGTACCGCAGTCGAGGTCGATCTGGTCGAACTCGACGCGATCCTGTCCGGCGTCATGTCGGCCCGTCGTGGCGGCGGCTCCACCGGCCGCACCGGCGCGGGTCCTCGGCAAGCGCAGCAAGTCACTCGGAGGTGGGACCCATCAAAGAAGTCGTAAGCGTCTCGATCGGCTCGTCCTCACGCGACCACGAGGTCGAGATCGAGCTCCTCGGCGAGCAGTTCCGCATACGCCGAGAAGGCCATAACGGTGACATCGAGAAGGCCGCCGCTCGTTTTGCCGAGCTCGACGGCACCATCGACGCCTTTGGGATGGGCGGGATTGATATCTACCTGCGAGCCGACGGCCGTAAGTACTTCTTCCGAGAGGCCAAGAAGCTCCTGGCTGGCGTGCATAAGACGCCAATAGTCGATGGGAGCGGCCTTAAAGGTCCGGTCGAAGGCTCGACGGTGGACTACCTGATCAAGGAGTGCGGCCTCGAGCTCAAGGGCAAGAAGGTCCTCACATGCTCGGCTGTTGACCGCTGGGGCATGACGGAGGCACTGCAGAACGCCGGGTGCGAGCAGGTCTTTGGCGACCTGATTTACGCGCTCGACGTCCCGTTCCTCATCAAGAGGTGGGGCTCTTTGCGCGCGTTCGTTCGGACAATCACGCCGCTCGCTTCGCAGTTGCCGTTCTCGGTGCTGTACCCGACCGGCAGCTCGCAGGATAAGGAACCTAAGCCTAACCCGCGGATGGAGAAGCTCTACGGCTGGGCGGATATCATCGCCGGCGACTGGCAGTTCGTGAAGAAGTTCATGCCCGCCGACATGACCGGTAAGTGGATCATCACCAACACCACCACAGCCGCCGACGTCGAGCTCGCGCGTAGCAGGGGAGTGGAGCTGTTTGTGACGTCCACACCGCGGCTCGAGGGGCGCTCGTTTGGTACCAACGTCATCGAGGCCACCCTGGTCGCACTGGACGCTGCGAGTGGCGAGCTTTCTCCTGAGCGCTATCGCGAGTTGCTGGATAGCGTCGGCTTCAAGCCGGACGTTTTGTGGCTGCAGCGCGACGCTGGCTGAACTCGGAATCAAGTACGGTCGTTTTCGGCAAGCCCTTTGCTTTGGAGAGGCTGACCGGAATCTACATGGAATCCGCACGTCCCTGCAGGTGACTCACCCTGCGTGCGGGTGCTAATATCCGACTGTTCAGGCAAGCGGCTGGAAAGCGGTGTATCGGCGTGCTCATCGGCGCGCGATGCAGGCAATTCCACTGATGCGCGCGACCGTCTCGGCGGCTGCCCGCGTTAAGGAGTGAACGTAGTTGAACAAACGCGCAAGAATGCGCCTCATCGGCGTTACCGCAGTCATTTTGATCGCCATCGTTGCGGTGGTCGTGGTATCAGGCAACACCAGCGGGGCGTACTCATCCACCGTCGGTGACGTCACCAAGGATCCATCCCTTGTCGGTAAGCGCGTCAAGGTCAGCGGCTCCGTGGTTCCCGCATCGTGGGACAAGCAGTCCAACCCGATGCGATTCGTGATCAAGGACGAGAAGGACTCAGCGGGCTCCGGCCCGACCGTCAATGTCGTGTACACCGGCGGCGTCCCCTCGACCTTTGGTGACGGCGTCGTCGCCATCGTCACCGGCGAGCTGGCGGCTGACGGCACCATCAATGCCACCGAGATGATCACCAAGTGCCCCTCGAAGTACGAGTCAGCCGAGGGTGCGTTGCCCGTTTCTGACCTCGTGAAGTCGGGTGCCTCGATGTACGGCAAGCCCGTCAAGGCCACCGGTTTCGTGAAGCCGGGTTCGCTGGGCGCTGCAAACGACGATCCTCGCTTCATCGTCGTGGCGAGTGCTGATGGAACGGGTGATTCGGTGCCGGTTTCGTTCACAGGCGTGCTGCCGTCGGGCATGCAGGATGGCTCGCAGGTGGTACTCACCGGCGCGCTGGAGAAGGATGGCGTGTTCGTGGCGACGGATGTCGCGATGGAGCAAAGCCAGAAGTAGAAAGACAGCGCATGCCGCAGCCGGGGAACCGGCGCGGCATGCTTCAGGTAGACGACCGAACGGAGTCGGTGGATGGTTACGCTTGGATCATTGATGCTCGGCCTGACGTTCCTGTCCAGTCTGGCGACCATCGGGGCCCTCGCCCTGGGACAACGGATGGGCGAGAAGGATGGCGCGGGCGTTACGCAGGTGGGCTATCTTGCGACGTTCGTCTCCATGGGCTCGCTCACCATCGCCACCCTGGTCATGGTGTGGGGATTCTTCAGCAACAACTTCTCGTTCTACTACGTGGCGCAGAACCACAGCACTGACGTGTCGAGCCTTGCGTGGCTCTACACCCTGTCCGGTCTGTGGGCCGGTCGCGAGGGTTCGTTCCTGTTCTGGGCGTGGCTCATCGCGTTGTTCGCTGCGTGGGTCGCCTACAAGCGCGTCGGCTTTGCTGATGCGCTCTCGAATATGGGCCTGCTCGTCACCAACGTCGTGCTGTTCCTCTTCACCACCGGCATGATGTTCTCCGAGCCTAACAACCCCTTCAAGGTGACGCCCGCCCAGCTGCTCGATCCGGCCACCGGCAAGTTGATCGGCGAGGCGGCGAACTGGGGCATGAATCCGTTGCTGCAGCACTGGGCGATGATCATCCATCCCCCGACGCTCTTCATCGGGTATGCCGGTCTCACCATCCCGTTCGCGTTCGCGATCGCAGCGCTCATCGTCAATGACGGCTCCAAGGCGTGGGTCGAGATCGTCGACCGCATCACCCTGTTCTCGTGGTTGTTCCTCGGCGCCGGCATCGGCCTGGGTTCCGTATGGGCCTATGTCGTCCTCGGATGGGGCGGCTACTGGGCATGGGATCCGGTGGAGAACGCTTCGCTGCTTCCTTGGCTGACAGGCGTCGGACTCATCCACAGCTTCACCGTCTATCGCCGTCGTGACGGGTTCAAGCGCTGGGCGATCATGCTGTCCGCTGTGTCATTCATGCTCGTTATCCTGGGGACGTTCATCACACGATCCGGCATCGTGCAGTCCGTGCACGCCTTCGAGGCCGATCCCGTGTCGCTGTGGCTCTTTGCTGGCATGATGGTCGGCGCTATCGGCGTTGCGGCCGTCGGGCTCTTCCTGCGCTGGGAAACCTTCGCCGGAAACGACGAGTTCGAGTCGCTCACCAGCAAGGAAGCGGCGTACTACTTCAATAACGTGATCATGCTGGTCTCCGGCCTGCTGGTCGCCTATCTGACGGTCACCTCGGCGTTGCCCAAGTGGATGCTCTTTGGTGGACGTTCGATCCCCGCGAGCACCTTCGACGCGATCGGTCGCCCCGCGGGCATCCTGTATCTGTTGATTCTCGCGGTATGCCCGCTGCTTTCGTGGCGCGGCACCGACGGCAAGACATTCTGGAACCGCATCAAGTACCCGCTGATCGCCGCGGTGGTCATCGGCGGGTTTTTGATGCTCGACTACCTCAAGACGCTCAAGCCGATCTACGACACCATGGTCAAGCTGGGCAACGAGCCGGGCCTTAAACTCGCCGCTGCCGGCCCGTCGTGGTACTACAACGGCCTCGGTATCGTTGGTCTGCTCGTGGGCGCCTTGCTGATCTCGACGACCATCGGGCTCTTCATCGAGGGCGCTCGCAAGCGCGCAGCGGCGCGCGGCGAGAGCCTGGGCGCTGCGCTGTGGAGCATCATCACCAAGGCACGCTCGCAGTCCGGTGGATACCTGGCACACATAGGCATGGGTATCATCCTCATCGGCCTTGTCGGCTCGGCGATGTTCGTCATGGATCAGACCTACAGCATCCCGGACACTCCCGGAAGCACGTTCACCGTTGACCAGTACGTGTTCAGCTACGCCGGAGTCAACGATGAAACGCTGCCCAACGGCGACACGATCTCGACTCTGAAGCTCAACGTCACGCGCGACGGCAAGCCGATCGGCACCGTCGATCCCGGCATGACGCAGTTCGCAGTGCAGCAGCAGACCAAGCTCAACGCCAAGGTACTCTCAGAACCCCTTCGCGACATCTTCGTGGTGTTCCAGGGGGCCGAGAACGGCAAGCTCACCATCAACGTGAAGATCAATCCGCTCATCTCGTTCGCGTGGGGCGGCTTCCTCCTGCTCATGATCGGAACCGCGTTGGCCGCGTGGCCGAAGGCGGGCGGAGAGTTGCGCGCCGTGCCCGTAGCCGCGGGTATGGGCGGTGCCGGGAAGGGCAAGTCGACCGGCAAGTCCGGTAGCAAGACCCGGTCACGCTAGCGCATGACTGACATCCACACCACAGAACTCGCGTTGGAGGTCCGGGACTTGTCCCGGACCTTCGGTGCGCGTAAGGCACTCGACGGAGTCACGTTCGACCTGCCCAAGGGAGCGTTCCTTTCGATCTTCGGTCCCAACGGAGCTGGCAAGACCACCATGCTCAAGGTGCTCTCGACATTGACCAATCCCTCGAAGGGCACGGCCAAGGTCATGGGTCTCGACGTTGTGGCCGACTCAGTCAAGCTCCGCGAACAGATCGGTTTCATCAGCCACAACCCGCTCCTGTATCCCGATCTCACCGCCGAGGAGAACCTGGAGTTCTTCGCGGACCTCTACTGCATCCCCGACGCACCGGCGCGCATCGAGGAGCTGCTCACCGCAGTTGAACTTGAGCACCGGCGCCTCGATGCCGTACGCACGTTCTCGCGCGGCATGACCCAGCGCCTCTCGATTGCTCGCGCGCTGCTGGCGCGACCTGACGTGATCTTCCTCGACGAGCCGTACTCGGGACTCGATCCACACGCGATGGATATTCTCGATTCGCTCGTGGCTCAAGTGCGCGATCAGCACACCTTCGTGATGATCAGCCACGACCTCGCTAAGGGCCTTGAGCTGTGCAGCCATGCGTTGATTCTCGCCAAGGGCAAGGTCGTCTTGTTCGAGGAGAAGGAAGCGATCGATCCCGAGGCGTTCTCGGCGACCTACCGCCAGACCGTGGGAATGGGGGTGTCCTAGCATGGCTGAAACCGTGGCTGAAACTGCCAAGTCCGCTCACATCTCGAGCATGCGGCAGTTCAAAGCGATCATGAAGAAGGACATCGTCATGGAGCTCCGCACCAAGGAGATGCTCACCTCCATGGGCCTCTACGCGGTGCTGGTGCTTGTCGTGTACCAGATCGCGCTCTCGCAGGCGGGCTCCTCTTTTGACGTCCTGCGTATCGCTGCCGGGCTGCTCTGGCTCGCAATCATCTTCACGTCACTTCTTGGCCTGAACCGTTCGCTCGTTCACGAGAAGGATCAGGGCTGTCTTGACGCGCTGTTGCTGGCGCCGGTCGACCGTCCCGTGATCTTCTTCGCCAAGGCGATCGGCAACCTGCTGTTTCTGTCCATCGTCGTGGTGATCATCTTGCCGCTGTTCTACTTCTTCTTCCTCGCGGGCAAGCCGCTTGGTGGCCCGTTGTGGATGCTTCCATTGCCGCTCATCGTGGGATGCATCGGAATCGCAGGCGTAGGCACGCTGCTCGCTACTATGTCCGTGAATACGAACGGCAAGGACCTGATCTTGCCGGTGCTCTTCATCCCCGTGATGTTCCCACTGCTCTACGCCAGCGTTGCAGCCACGACCGCCGTGCTCATCGGCGATCCGGGATATGCCACGGTGTACTGGAATTCGATTGCACTGGGTGCAGGCTACGATGCAATAATGCTCTTGGCCGCGTACGGCCTGTACGAGTTCATCATCGGCGCGTAGGCGTCGTGCTGTCGTCAAGGGAGGCGTGCGAGTGACCGATACGACCGTGTCTCAGCGCAGGTTCCTCGGCATACCCGGGAACACGTGGACGCTGATACTTCTAGGCTTTGGGGCGGTGCTCACCACCATCGATTTCGTGTTGGCGTTCTTCTACACGCCACTCGTTGTCGGCGCGCAGGTGGCCGAGACCCGCATCATCAACGGCATCGCGGTGAGCAACCAGCTGCTGTTCAGCCAGAAGATCTTCTACTTCCACGTGCCGGTGGCAATCGGTTCCTTCCTGGTCTTCTTCTTCACGGCGTACTACGGCGTGAGGTTCCTGATGACCAAGGAGAAGAAGTTCGACACGCGGGCGAGGATCGCCACCGAGGTGACCCTGCTGTTCGTCATCCTGACGCTCATCACGGGCGATATCTGGACGCGCTTCGAGTGGGGTGTGTGGTGGGTCTGGGAGCCGCGTCTGACCACATACTTCATCATGACGCTGCTCGTCGTCGCGTACTTCGTGCTGCGCAGTTCCATCGAGGATGAGGAGCGTCGCGCGACCTATGCGGCGGTCTTCGGCATCATCGCGTTCCTCGACGCGCCCATCTCGTTTGCGATCACACGTCTCATCCCGTCATCGGTGCACCCGGTGGTGCTCCGTAGCGGTGGCGGGTTGACCGGCACACAGCTGCTCGCGTTTCTACTCGGTCTGTTTGGGATGCTCATGGTCGCCTGGGTCGTGTACCAGGTGCGCCTGCGTGAGGAGTTGGCAAGAGAACGCATCGAGGGGCTCAAAGCGGCACTCGAAGGCTAAAGCGATTCGTGAGAGGAACCTACGATGGACCCGATTCTTTCTGAGATTTACCGTAACGTCATCAACGCCGTGCCGTACGTGCTGGCTGCCTATGGCCTGCTCTGGCTCGGTCTCTTCGGCTACATCTCGTTTGTCCTGAGGCGCCTCGGTGGCCTCGAGAAGCAGATCTCGGTTCTCGAGAGCGCTATGGCTCGCCGAGACGCCGCTGCCAAGTAGGCTGGTGGACTAGAATCATGACGCGGCATCGCTTGCCGAGGAACGACCTGAAAGGAGGACGAACGTGCAACAGATATCGGTAGTGTTGTTCTGGTTTGCGCTTGCGCTCTACATTTGCGCGACCGTGCTGTACGCGTACCAGTTCGTCCTGCGCAGGGCCAAGACCGGTTGGTGGGCGCGGTTCTTCACCGGAGCCGGTTTCCTCTGCCAGACGCTGTCAATCGGCGCCCACTCGATAGCGACCAACGGCACCCAGCTCACGGGCGCGAACCAACTCATGCTCGCTTCGTGGGCGCTCGTGCTCATGTACTTCGTGATGGAGCACGTGATCAAGATCAAGATCTACGGCGCGTTCCTGATTCCCATCGCCGTCTTCTTCATGGGCGCAGCCGAGATTCTCGGCGGGTTCGCCGGTCCCACTGAGTTCACGGCCGTGCAGCTGCAGCAACTCGACAGTTGGCGCGTGACATTCCACGTCGCGCTGATCGTATTCGCAAACGCCGGCTTCGCCTTAGGTGCGATCGCCTCGGCGCTGTACCTGTTCCAGGCCTCGCAGCTCAAGGCGCATCACTCCAGCATCATCACCCGCCGTTTGCCGTCGCTCACGACACTACAGACGATGGCGCGCAGGGCGATCTCGTTCTCGTTCCCGGTGTACACCGCCGGTCTGCTGCTCGGCATTCTGCGGGCCGCCGAGGAGAGCGTGCCGCAGTGGTGGTTCGACCCGCGAATCATGCTCTCGGGCATCGTCTGGCTGATCTTCGGGGCCTATCTGACGCTTACGTATCGCCGCAACGCATCCGCACGCACCCAGTCGTGGGTCGCAGTCGTGGGATTCGTGTTCGTGGTGCTCCTCGCGATCATCGCCCGGACGATTCCGGTCGGCTTCCACCTCTTCGGGCTCTAGGCGTCCAGCGTGGGGGAGAACACACCTCACTACCCGCTGTTCTTGACTCTGACGGGACGTCTTGCGATCGTCGTGGGTGGCAACGCCGTTGCGCAACGCAAGGTAACGCAGTTCGTTCGCTACGGCGCTGACGTTGTGGTTATCGCTGCGGATCCGTCGGCTGAGCTTCGACAGCTCGAGGCCGACGGCGGCATCACGCTCGAGCCTCGAGGCTACGTGCGCGGCGACCTTCAGGGTGCGTTCATCGCGTTTTGTTCCGAGGTCGATGAGATTGCCCGAGCCGTCTTCGCGGAGGCCGAGTCTCTCGGCTGTCTGATCAACGTCGCCGAGAACCCATCGCTCTCCAGCTATTTGGTCCCGTCGAGCGTGCGGCGTGGGCAGCTCCAGATCGCCATCTCGACCAGTGGCGCTGCGCCCGCGGTCGCGCGGCGTCTGCGACGTGAGCTCCGGGAACAGTTTGGACCTGAGTGGGCCGCGTACATCGCCCTCCTCGGCGACGTCCGCGCCCTTGCTGCACAGCGGATCACCGACGCTTCACGCCAGGCTGCGATCGTCGCCGCGGCCGCAGAGATCGACTTCCTCGAGCGAATCGCCGAGGGCGAGGAGATCACGTCCGATGCCGCGCTCGTAGAGGCCGAGGCGGCGGTCGACGCCGCTGCCACCGAGGCTGCTGCCGCAGAGGCCGCAGAAGCCGCCGACGCCGCTGACTCCGGGGCCCCCACTGAACTCGCAACCGATCAGCCCGCAACCGAGGAGTGAGCATGTCCCAGCGCCCCACCGTCATCGTCACCGGAGGAAGCAGCGGGATCGGGCTTGCCACCGCGAAGGTCTGCGCCGGACGCGGCTACGACGTCGCCATCATCGGTCGCTCCGCGGACAAGCTTGCGGCAGCCTCCGCTGAGCTGAACGCGGTCGCCACGACGGCGGGTCAGCGCATCCTCACTCGCTCGGCCGACCTGAGCGTCTTCGCAGAGGCGAGCGAGGCCATCGACTCGCTTGTCGAAGACGGCTTCGGTCCCGACATCCTCGTCAACTCTGCAGGCGTCATCGTGCCCGGCGAGTTCGCCACGATGCCGCTCGAGAACTTCGAGGCGAACATGAGCAACGGCTACTGGAGCGTCGTCTACCCGTGCCGGGCAGCGGTGCCGCACATGCTCAAGCGCGGCCGCGGCCACATCGTCAACGTCAGCTCGGTGGCCGGGTATCTGGGCATCTACGGTTACACCGGGTACTCCTCGGCGAAGTTCGCGATTATGGGATTCACCGAGGCGCTCCGCTTCGAGCTCAAGCCCGCTGGCATCAGCGTCCACGTGGTCTGTCCGCCGGACACCGACACGCCGGCGCTCGCATACGAGCACACACTGCGCCCCAAGGAAACCGACGTCATCGCCGGCAACATCAAGCCCATCTCCGCCGAGAAGGTCGCCGAGGCCATTGTGCGTGGTGTCGAACGCGGGAAGTACCTGATCATCCCCGACGCGCTCTCCGCGTTCTACTTTCGGCTGAAAGGCCTGCTTCCCGAGGTGTTCTTCGCGATTGTTGACGGCGACATCAAGAAGGCCCGCAAGAGCTAGTGTGACAGCGCTCACCGACTGTCGCGCGTGGCGGGTCGGCATGCGCTTCGCTTCCCTTTGGGGGAGCACGGATTCGTTGCCGCCGAGCAGTTCGCGGTGATAGAATCCGAACGTTCAGGCAAACGCAGTGGCGCATGTCCCATAGCGTGTATGACTTCGCCCTCGCCGGGCCTGCTTGCCTGAACAACATGCACCGCTCCGGCGAGGGCGTTCCTTTGTCCTTACGAGGTAAGGCGAGCCGCACAACATGCATCTGACACTCGTCGGTCTGAGCCACAAGACCGCACCGGTTGAGATCAGGGAGAAGCTTACGTTCCCGGCACATCGCCAGGACGAAGCCCTTACTCTGCTTACCTCATCTCCCGCTGTCAGCGAAGCGGTCATCGTCTCGACCTGTAACCGCACGGAGATCTACGCGGTCACCCACGCCGATTCCGACGGCCCGTCGGCTGTCATCGACTTCGTAGCCGATTATCACGGCCTCGACCGTGACGAGCTCGCACGTTACCTCTACGTCCGTGAGGGCGAGTCGGTCATCAGGCACCTGTTTCGCGTGGTAGCCTCGCTCGAATCCATGGTCTTAGGTGAGGCGCAGATTCTCGGCCAGGTCAAAGAAGCCTACGACCACTCGTTCAGCAACGGCGCCAGTGGTCGCGTCTTCAACAAGCTGTTCCGCCAGAGCTTCGAGGTCGGCAAGCGCGTGCGCACTGAGACCGAGATCGGCGAGAACGCGGTCTCGATCAGCTACGCCGCCGTCGAACTCGCGAAGAAGGTCTTTGACTCTTTGGAAGGGCGCACCATCCTCGTCCTGGGCGCCGGCAAGATGAGCGAGCTGACCGCCAAGAACCTCGTATGCAACGGCGTGGGTCGCGTCCTTGTCGCCAACCGGACCTTCGAGCGCGCCGTTGAGCTCGCCGACAAGTTCGAGGGCGAGGCGATTCCCTACGACGAACTCTTCGAGCACATGGCCGATGCAGACATCGTCATCTCCTCGACCGCCGCGGCCGGCTACGTGGTCACCAAGGACCAGATCGCCTCGGCGCGCAAGAGCCGCCGCGGGCGTCCCCTGTTCCTGATCGACATCGCGCTGCCGCGTGACATCGAGCCGGCGGTCAACGACCTCCCCGACGTCTACCTGTACAACATCGACGACCTCAATGGAGTGGTCTCGGCCAACCTCGAGGAGCGCATGCACGAGGCCGAGTTGGCTGAAGTCATCGTGACCGAGGAGATGGCTTCCTTCGAGCGTTGGCTCGAGTCAATGGAGGTCGTCCCGACGGTCGCCGCGATTCGCGCCAAGGCCGAGCTGGTCCGTCAGGTCGAGCTCCAGAAGGCCATCAAGCGCCTCGGTGGTCTTTCCGAGAAGGAACTCCAGACGGTCGATATGCTGACCGCCTCTATCGTCAGCAAGATGCTCCACGGTCCCACAGAGCGCCTCAAGAAGGTCGCCGCCGAGAAGGACGGGTACGCCCATCTGGAATCGGCGCGTTTCCTGTGGGGTCTCGACGCCAATCCCGACGGGAAGACGCCGCACGGTTTGGGCCTGATCCGAACTATCCTCGGCCGGGGAGAGAAGCCCTCCTCGGCGAATAAGAAAGAGATGGGAGATTCCGTTGGTTTCTAGTCGAGAGAAGCTGGTGATCGGGACCCGGGGCAGCAAGCTCGCTCTGTGGCAGTCCGAGTACATCAAGGGGCTGGTGGAAGAGATCACCGGCCTTCCTGTTGAGCTGAAGATCATCAAGACCACGGGGGACAAGATCCTCGACGTTCCTCTGAACAAGGTGGGCGGCAAGGGTCTCTTCACCAAGGAGCTCGAGGTCGAGCTCATGGCCGAGACCGTCGACCTGTGCGTTCACTCCATGAAGGACGTCCCCACCGAACTCCCCGAGGGCCTCTACATCTCGGCGACGCCTGAGCGCGTCGACCCGCGTGATGCGCTCGTGTCAGGCGCCGGCTACACGCTCGAGACACTCCCGCAGGGCGCCAAGGTGGGCACCAGCTCGCTGCGCCGTATCGCGCAGGTACGCTCGCTGCGCCCCGACGTCGAGATCGTCGACGTGCGCGGCAACCTCGACACCCGCATGCGCAAGGCCGAGACGGGCGAGGTCGATGTGGTCATCCTCGCGAGCGCCGGCATCACGCGCATGGGTTGGGCCGACCGCATCACCGGCTACATCCCCACCGACCAGATGGTCTCTGCCGTGGGCCAGGGTGCCATCGGCATCGAGATCCGCGAGAACGACGACTTTATGCGCGACGTCACCGACAAGATCAACCACGCCGAGACGTTCACCTGCGTGACCGCGGAGCGCGTGGTCATGAAGAAGCTCGAGGGCGGCTGCCAGGTGCCGATCGGCGCCTATGCAGTCCTCGACGGCGACCTCATGCACATGGACGCCATCGTCGGCCAGGTCGACGGCGCGCGAGTTCTGCGCGCCGCGCTGGAAGGGCCCGCGAGCGACCCGGTCGCGCTGGGTGAGCGCATGGTTGCGGCGTTGCTCGAGCTTGGCGCCGACGAGATCCTCTCGGCGATTCGCGAGGAGAGCGTCGACGGACTGCTGGAGACCTGAGACTGATCTGCCTCTGCTGATTCGAGTGCCAGTCACGAAAGGCTTCCCGTGGAACAACGCTCTCAACCCGGACCGCTGCACGGCCGATCGGTTCTGGTGACACGAACACGCGAGCAGGCACCGTCGCTGACCGCGCCGCTCGAAGCGCTCGGCGCCGAGGTGCTCGTCATGCCGGTGCTGGAGACGGTCGATCCCGAGGACTGGACACCCGTCGACGAAGCGATTCGTGCGCTCGACACCTACGACTGGCTTGTGTTCACCTCGACCAACGCCGTCGACCGGTTCCTGCGCCGATTCAGACCTGCCGGCGGCTCGCGCGAGGCGCTGCTCGGCATCCGGATAGCGGCAGTGGGCTCGGCGACCGCGAATCATCTCGCGCACCATGGCCTGCCGCCGACGCTTGTGCCTGCGGACTTTCGCGCGGAGGGCCTCGTTGCCGAGTTCCAGGCCATGGGTCCCGATGCGTGTCGCCGCGTCTTGCTCCCGCGCGCTCTTGAGGCTCGTGAAGTTCTCGCCGAGGCGCTCAGCGAGATGGGGTGCGTTCTCGACGTGGTGACCGTCTACCGCGTGCAGGCGGCCCCTCCTGTTCCGGAGGTCATCGAGCGGCTGCGTGCGGGCAGCATCGACGTGGCGACGTTCACGAGCGGCGCGATTGCCTCGGCGTTCATCGAGGTGGTGGGTGCAGCTGGTCTTGAGGTCGACTCGGTCATGAGCGACCTCCGTATCGCGAGCATCGGCCCGGTGACAACAGAAGCACTTGAAGCTCTCGGCTACTCGGCGAGTATCGAGGCGGAGGAGTCGACGATGGCGTCGTTGGCGATTAGCGTCGGCCAAACGTTCTCGCCCTTGGATGAACGTTCGTGATGGTATGCAAGTCGCTACACAGGGCTTGGCGGGCGAGTGCCGGAGTTCGGTTTGACAAAGCTACGGTAGGTCGGCACACTACTGTCTGCTCTTGCGGCAGCGCTGCCGCACGATGCACGTATGGGGATGTGGCTCAGTTGGGAGAGCGCTGCGTTCGCAACGCAGAGGTCGGGAGTTCGAATCTCCTCATCTCCACCAACGGTTAGAATGTCAGGGCGGCTCCAATCGGGGTCGCCCTGACTGTTTGTTTCGACGCGGTCGGCAAGGCCGCTCACTGACTTCCCTAGGAGGATGCATGGACCCGAACATTCTCGCCGCACAGCCCGCATCGAGCGGTCTCATCGACTGGATCACGCAGTACGGCAACATCGTCGCGTTCTTCGCGCAGATCCTGTACTGGGTCGCCCTCGTTGTGCTGCTCGCCTATGCGGTCGTGCAGTACAAGCGCTGGGTCAACTACCAGCTTGGAACCGGCCGCAGCGGCAAGCTTCGCACCGGCGCCGCAGATGATTCAGACGCTGCGCCCACGGCCAAGAAGCAGCCCGTCTCGATCGAAGAGTTCGTCGAGTAAGGAGCGCTCGCATGCAGTTCCCCGCTTACCGTCCGCGCCGGTTGCGCGCCAACCCGACCATCCGTCGCATGGTGCGCGAGACCGCGGTCTCGGCAAACGACTTCATCTATCCGCTGTTCGTGAAGCCCGGTAAAGGCCTCAAGGACGAGATCAAGTCGATGCCCGGCCAGTATCAGCTGAGCCTCGACATGCTGCCTGCAGAGATCGACGAGCTCAAGGCTCTGGGTATCCCGGCGGTCATCCTCTTCGGCCTGCCGTCGAGCAAGGACGAGATCGGCTCGGAGGCCTACGACGAGCACGGCATCGTGCAGGAGGCGATTCGCGCCATCAAGGCGCACGACCCCGAGTTCTACGTCATCACCGACGTCTGTATGTGTGAGTACACGAGCCACGGCCACTGCGGCATCCTCGACGACAACGGCTGCGTCATCAACGACGTCACACTCGAGTTGCTCGCCAAGGAGGCCGTCACGCACGCCGAGGCGGGTGCCGACATGGTCGCCCCCAGCGACATGATGGACGGCCGCGTGGCTGCGATTCGCGCTGCGCTCGATGCCGAGGGGTTCTCGGAGATCCCGATCATGGCCTACTCGGTGAAGTATGCGAGTGGCTACTACGGACCGTTCCGTGACGCTGCCGACTCTGCGCCGACGTTTGGCGACCGCACGCAGTACCAGATGGACTCCGCCAACGCCGAGGAGGGCATGCGTGAGGCCGCTCTCGATATCGACGAGGGTGCCGATATCGTCATGGTCAAGCCGGCTTTGGCGTATATGGACATGATCTACCGCGTGAAGACGGAGTTCGGGTACCCGACGGCCGCCTACAACGTGTCCGGCGAGTACGCGATGGTGAAGGCCGCTGCGGCCAACGGCTGGATCGACGAGAAGCGCGTCGTGCTCGAGACCATGCTCGGTTTCAAGCGCGCCGGAGCGGACCTGATTTTGACCTACCACGCCAAGGACGCCGCACGGTGGTTGGCCGAGGGCTAGGACCTGCGCGGTAGCTTTCGCGGGGTCTTGCCACGGCGCGGAACTTGCATCACCTGATCGAGCACACGACACCTACTTCCAGGAGCACGCACATGGCTGAGAACGTCGGAGACAGCAGCGCCCGTCCGGACCTCGAGCTCGAAGAGGAGTTTGGCGACGAGGCCGCGACCATCACCGAGCAGGAAATGGCGGAAGCGGAAGCCGGATGCGGGCAGACGGCTATTGGGATTCCGATGACTGGTGCCCACCCGGGTGCCCCTTCGGCGCTGTCCTCGGCCGGCGGGGCCGGCCTGCGGGAGGCGCCGGCGGGGCATCCGGGTGGGCACCCAGCCGGCGTCCCGATGAGCGGCGGGCATCCTGGCGGACATCCTGCGGGCGTTCCGATGGATCGGCAGCGGCATGGTGGGGCTCGCAGCGTCGGGTTCCGTCCCGGGGGCGGGCCTGAGGCCATCGCGTACGAAGAGCGGACCGGTATCAAGGCTCCGCGCATCATCGCTTGGGAGATCACTCGTTCCTGCAACCTGTCGTGCGTGCACTGTCGCGCGGCTGCGGAGTTTGGCCACTACCACGGCGAGTTGAAGCTTGAGGAGATCAAGGCGACGATCGACAACATCGTCACGATCTCCAATCCGATCATCATCCTCACCGGCGGCGAGCCGCTCATGCGGCCCGACATCTGGGAGATCGTGGACTACTGCCACGAGAAGGGTGCGATGCCGGTCATCGGCACGAACGCGACCCTGATCACCGATGACATCGCGCAGAAGATGGCCGACCACGGTATCCCTCGCATCAGCGTCTCGGTCGACTTCCCGACGGCCGCCGGTCACGATGAGTTCCGTGGCGAGCCCGGCTGTTTCGACAAGACGATCGAGGGCATCAAAATCGCCAAACGGCACGGCGTCGGCGTGCAGATCAACACCACGGTCACGACGCGCAACGCTCACCTCATGGAGGAGATGCACGACCTCGCCGAGAGCCTGAACGTCGACGCATTCCACATCTTCATGCTCGTTCCCACCGGCCGCGGT